>NZ_PDKN01000006.1 GCF_004116335.1 Candidatus Marinarcus aquaticus | reverse complement strand
CTTGTTTGGTTAATTGCACATCTAAATGTCCTTTTATGGCTTGTTCTACCACACTCAATGCTTCACTTACGGCTTCATTATCTTTAAGTAGTCCTGCTTGAATCTTTTTAATATTATCATTGACCACCGTTGACATTGCACCAAATTCATCTTTACTGTTTATTTCAATAAGGTGTGCCTCTCTCTCCTCTTTATTTAAGTATCTGAAGAAACTCAATAACCCGGTTTGAAAATGATTTAAAGTATTGACTATGATATTTGAAAACAGAACTGAAAACAGAAAAAATACAATGGTTGCAACAACTGCAATGATAAATAGTGTGGTGGTTAATAAAGATTCTCCCTCTTCTTTTAACTCAATCGCACTTTTATTGATTGATGCCAAATCCTCTTCAAGTTTCAAACCAACCTTGACCATTTTGGCGATGATGGCTTTGACTTTACTGCCTTCATCTTTTACTCCATCATTGAACTCTTTGACTCTTTGTTGTGAAAAATCATCAAAATGCTCAATATACTCTTGTGATAACATTAAAATTTCATCGGCCATTTTAATGCTTTTTTCCATCGTTAAAATTGACTTTAACGCATTGACACTTTGATCAAGTTGTGAAAACGCATCTCGCACATTTTGTGCATTGTTTTCATTGGGTAAACGTAAAAATTGATAGACTGCAATTCGTCCTTTTAAAACTTGTTGGATAAAAACATCCGTTTGACTTGCAGCATATACTCTGGTTTTAACCATACTATTGTAATGATTAAAGACAAATCCTGAAACTATCACAATAACTAAAAAAAGTGCTGGTAAAAGCATTAATTTAGCACGTGTTGACATATTATTTAACATATTCACTCACTTTTGTCAGAACGGTACTGCCGCCACAGTACGCATCATAAATTTAGAAATGCTATTTTAATGCTATTTTACTTAATTACATATTTAATACATTTTCATAAGTCTAAAATTGATAACAATTATCACTATAAGCTTTCTTTAAATTATTATCTATTATCATTTCAATCATCAAACAATAGGAGTTTAAATGAAAAATCTAAGTTTAGTCGCTTGCGGTCTACTTTTAAGCAGCACTGCGTTGTTCGCAGAATCAAACAGCATTAAAGAGGCATTTGCCAATGGTAAAACAAGTGGAGATTTTACTGTTTATCACGAATCAGTAGATCACAAAGGTTCTGATGACACCAGTGTCACAGCAGGTTCAATTGGATTAAGTTATGAAACAGATACGTATAATGGTGTGAGTATCTCTTTAGGTGCACGAGCACAACATGAGTTTCATGAAAAGAATGATACAGACTACGAAGAGATATTTGCTAATGATGCCGTAATGCACACAGCAGCCATTAAATATGCAAACAGTAACTTCTTTGTATCTGTGGGTCGACAAGAGATTGACTTAGAGTGGTTGGGTGATTACAATGAATCAGTTGTTGCAGGGATTACAGCCATTCCAGATACAACAATTGTCTTAGGGTACACGGATCGACAAGCAGAGATTGCATTTGATACAACAGCTGACTTTGAAGAGATCACTGAAGATGGTGCGTATGTATTGGATGTTAAATATGAAGGTATTGAAGGTTTATTATTAAACCCATATGCCTATACAGCACCAGATGAAGCAGACTTTTACGGTTTCAAAGTTGCTTATGATACAGATATGTTTGGGGTAACAGCTCACTATGCAGCATCAAACCAAGACAGTAACTCTATTATGACAAAAGAAGATGGTAGCATCTACAATCTTGAAGGGCGACTCAATGTGGTTGGTCTGGCATTAGCAGCAGGATATATTAAAACCGATTCAGATGGTGCAAGTGGAAGTATTGCAGCGTATGGAGATAATATGAGTCCAATGGATGATGGAGAAAAAATCTATGATGGATTGGATGCAAAAACATTTTATGGAAGTGCATCTTACTCGATTGCTGATTTAACATTAACTGCACTTTATTCAACAACAGATTATGACACTGATACAAACAATGGTTTGGATGTGGATGAGTTTAACTTCATTGCAGAATATGCCATTACAGATGAATTAAGTGCTGCCATTACATACGTTGATTATGATGATGACGGTTCTGATTCAGATTACGACAAAGTATTTGCAAACGTTACTTACTCATTTTAAAAAATAAAACTACTGCCATAGTTACAATTTTTAGGAGTTTCTCATTTGAGGAGCTCCTTTTTTTATCTCCAAATTCTCTTCTTTTTGATATTTATTATCATTATTAATGTTTATTTAAGATAAACTCGTGTAGTATTTTAATAACGATTATCAAAAAGGAGTAAAGATGAATAAGCTATTTGAACTGGATAATAAAACAGAATTGATTGAACCTACTGGGTGTACATGCTAAAGGAGATAAAATGAGTGTATTAGTTATTGGAGGAGATCAAATCTCACAAATTTCGACCATGTTGCAAAGTTTAGGTGCTAAAAAAATCAATCATTGGGATGCACGCAAAAAATCTTCTGCTCCCAAAAAGAAAATCCCAATGGACACCGACTGTATTGTCATGCTCACCTCTTTTTTAAACCACAATGTGATGCATAAATATAAAAATGAAGCCAAACGACAAAACATTCCTTTTATTTGTGCTAAAAGAAGTGTGGGGTGTGTGTACGATGAGTATGTTAAAATAATGGGTATAAAAGATTGCAGTGAGTGTTATTGCAATGAGAGTTGCTCAAAATAATATTAAGGAGTTTCCTTAATATTATTGACAGTTTGAGCACAATCCATACAACTGCATAGAGTGGCTTGTAATTTTAAACTTGTTTTTAGATGCAATTTTATCTTGTCGTTTCTCAATTTCATCATCCACAAACTCTACGATTTTTCCACAAGATGTGCATATTAAGTGATCGTGATGTTCTTTAGCATTACTCTCATATTTTTTTCCGTCATTTCCAAATACAATGGAAGTAATTAAATTCACCTCTTCTAAAAACCCTAATGCCCGATAAACTGTCGCAATACCTATGTTAGATTCTGGCTCTTCGAGTTTAATTTGGTTATAAATCTCTTCTGCTGTTAAATGTGCATGTGCATGCAATAAAATTTTTAGTACTATCTCTCTTTGCTCAGTATATTTCAGACCTTTTTGTTTTACAATCTTTTTGAGCTCATCAATTGCCTGTTCATTATTATTTGTCATAAATATATGCCCTTAAAAAATTAATTACAAAAAGTATAGCTAAAGTTAGCCAAAAAAACAAATAAGATAATATTATATTTTGATTAATAATTTTTTGACTCTCATCAAGAAAGAATAAGTTAAATTTCATTATAATAATCATTATTAGTTTATAAGGTAGAAGAGATGACACTGGACAGTTTAAATAAGGGAGACTCTGCTGTAATTAAAAACGTTAATGCACCGCAAGCACTCAAAGCACGATTGACCTCATTTGGAATCAATAAAGGCGCAAATATCACTTTACAAGAAGTAACACTTGCAAAAAATACAATGGAAATATCGGTGAATAAAACCAAAGTGGCTTTACGAATTTCTGAAGCACAAAACATTGAAGTAGAAGCACAATGAATCCAAAAAAATCAACCAAACATATTATAAAAATTGCATTGGTGGGTCAACCCAATGTTGGAAAATCGATGCTCATTAACTCCATTTCAAACGCACGATTGAAAGTAGGAAACTTCTCAGGCGTCACGGTTGAGAAACAAGAGATTATTTTTAAATACAAAGACTATACGATTGAAATCACAGACCTTCCTGGGTCTTACTCACTCAATGATTACACCCTTGAAGAGCGTGTGACCAAAGAGTATTTAGAAAACTCTCCATATGATATTATTATCAATGTTTTAGACTCCACCAATATTGAACGAAACCTCTTTTTAACCAGCGAACTGTTAGCACTGGACAAAAAAATGATCATTGTTTTAAACATGAGTGATGAAGCCCACAATGAAGGGATTGAAATTGATGAGAAACAACTGAGCAAAATCCTTGGAAAACCCTGTATTAAAACCAGTGCGGCCAAAAATACCGGTATAGATGAACTGCTTGAAGCCATCATAAAAAAATTTGAAAGTGAAAAGGTGCCTTCAAAACTGATCTTCTCTGATCCAATTGAAGAGGAAATTGCCAATATTGTCACCCTGTTCAAAGATAAAAATTTCAAATCCAATGTCACTTACAGAGAGTTAGCCATCAAGCTGTTAAAAGAGGATAAAAGTACCTATAAAAAATTCCATGATGATCCTATTTGGGTGGAGTTGCAACACACTTTAAAACACGCCTTTGAGCACATCTATTTGCATTACAATACCAAAGATATGTACGATATCTTCACAGAAGAGCAAGCCTCATTCGCTCGAGGTGCCACTATTGAAACTGTGACAGAGAAAAAATCACTCAAAGAGGACATCACTTCCAAAATTGATTCTATTTTGATTCATAAATTCTTTGGTTTACCTATTTTCTTCTTTTTTATGTGGTTGCTCTTCCAACTCACCTTTGAATTGGGAAATATCCCAATGGATATGATTGATGCATTTTTTGCCAATTTAATTGACAACACCAAAGCCGTTTTGGGGGAAAATCAACTCTCATACATGATTGCCGATGGTGCCATTGCAGGTGTGGGTGCTGTTATTTTGTTTGTTCCAAATATTGTGATACTCTTTTTTGGAATTGCACTGCTTGAAACCACAGGGTATATGAGTCGTGTTGCTTTTTTACTGGATGGATTTTTCCATAAATTTGGTCTTCATGGAAAATCGTTTATTCCTTTAGTAACAGGGTTTGGGTGTTCTGTTCCAGCATATATGGCCGCGCGTACCCTTAAAAATGAACGCGATCGGCTGTTAACTCTGTTTGTCATTGGATTCATGTCATGTGGTGCAAGATTGCCCATTTATGTTCTGTTTACAGGAGCATTTTTTAACTCATCAAATGCAGGAAATGTGCTTTTCTTAATCTATATTTCTGGTGCATTGTTGGGACTTATTGCGGCAAAAGTGCTCAAAATTGTCGTCTTTAAAAGTGAAGATGAGCCTTTTGTAATGGAGATGCCCAAATACCGAATGCCTTCGTTTAAACTCATTTGGCACACCGTTTCAAATCAAGCGATGATGTACTTAAAAAAAGCGGGTACATATATTTTAGCAGCATCCATTCTTATTTGGTTTGCTTCTAATTATCCCAAATATCCAGAATATGAAACAAAAATCAATGCTCAAATTGAACAAACCAACTCTTTAGAAGAGGCATCACGTCTTCAAAACGAGCTCGTACTTTATAATTTAGAAAACTCTTACTTAGGGAAACTGGGGAAATTTTCAGAACCACTCTTTGCACCTTTAGGTTTTGACTGGAAGATGTCTGTTGCTCTTGAAACAGGGCTTGCAGCTAAAGAGATCGTGGTATCAACGTTAGGAATTTTATATGGTCTAGGAGACGGAGCAGATGAAACCAGTGATACACTCATTTCAAAAATCAAAAACAACATCCCTGTACCAGCGGCCATTGCCTTTGTTGTCTTTGTTATGATTTACCTTCCATGCTTAGCTGCATCAATGGTATTTGCACGAGAAGCAGGAGGTTGGAAATATTTGGGATATCTGTTTATATTTACAACAGGAACCGCTTGGGTGTTGTCTTTTTTTGCATACAATCTTACAAAGTATTTTATTGGTTAAACGCCAATAAAATACAAAACATCTCTTCTAAACAATCTTAAAAAAATTATACAACTATAAAAGAAGCTCTACTCTAATTCAAAGGTCGTTGTAACGATTTGATCATTATCAATAACTCTGAATGTCCAAATACCTTTCATTCGTCCACTGATGTATCTGAAGTCATAAACAGAACCATGACCTGCGGGAATTAACATGGTTCTTTTTCTCGAAACATCGCCTGTTGGATCAATCCATTCAAAAACCACTTCATAATCTTCGGTTCGTCGTTCATTCGTATATTTACAAATAATAGAGTTTTCATCTTTTAAAATAAGACAATCTGCTACTTTTTCATCATATTCAGTCTCTACTATCTCAGCTTGTGCAAAGCATGAAACCAATAAAAAAAGTGCCACTATTTTTTTCATTCTTTATCCTTAATTGTGTGAACGCTTACTCGAAAATTTTTATTAATAAATATTATACCCAAAACTCTGTTTTTGTCAAAGTTTTTTAACCTTTATATGGTTGCCAAATTGTAATCTCATCCAATGAAGCTCGATTGGTCAATATTTCAAAGGGTTGATACGCCTCTTTATATCCCATACTAAAATGGTTTTGTATCCAATATCCCAAATAAATATAAGGAATATTTAACTCTTTAGCCACTTTTATTTGTGCCAAAATGGAGAATCTTCCCAAAGAGTATTTTTCAAAATCATGGTCATAATAACAATAAATTGAAGAGATGGCTTGAGGCAGAACATCGGTCAATGCAACCCCTACAAGATTACCATCACGCACATATAAAAACTCTTGCGCAAAATCAACATTGCCATCAATATAAGAGCGCTGATACTCGGATGGTGTTATGGGGGAATACGGCCACTCTTTTTTTTCACTCATATGCTCATGATATTTATCATACAGCTTCAAATGTTCAATGGAGAGACTGGGTGGTTGAATGTACACTTCTGTGTCTTTGTTTTTTGCAAGCACCCTTTTATCGGATTTAGAGAAAGTGTAATTTTTAACATCAATGCGCATGGAGATACATTTGGTGCAGTTTTTACACTCTGGCACAAAGTGCATATGCCCAAATCGACGCCACCCATGCTCCAACATGTTTTGATAATCCTCTTTGCTGCACTTTTGTATGTACCGATAACGGATATCGGATACTTCCTCATCAAAATAAGAACACTCGCGGTTCTCTTCAACAAACTCAATATCTTCTTGAACAATACGCATGACTATTCGTTGATTTTCTCTTTGATCTCTTTAGCTAAAGAAGAGACTCTTTTGATTTTTTCTGTATGATTTAAAGTCTCATCCAAAAGTATTTTAACAAATGCAGAACCTACAATCACACCATCCACACCCTTTGCTTTACTTTTAGCTGTTGTTTCATCCACTCCAAAACCAATATAAATAGGGGTATCGCTGCTTTGACGTGTATACTCAATCACTTGGGTCAAGTCTTCACTCTTGCCACTCCCTGTAATGCCTGCATACGCCACAAGATAGATGAATTTTTGAGCATCTTTTACAATGGTCGCTATTCGCTCTTTTGTATCCGTAGGTGCCACAAAACTGATAAGCGCTTGCTCATGTGCTTTAAAAAGTTCACTGTATGATTTTGTCTCTTCATAAGGTAAATCAGGAATAATGGCTCCATGCAGACCTAAAGCTTGCGCTTTTTTAACAATTGTTTCCATGCCTTGATGGTAAAAAGTGTTCATGTATCCCATCCACAGCGTATCTATTTTAGGTGCAATTTGTTCAGTGACCTCAAACAGATCTTTCATCTTAAACCCATTTTGTAGACTGATTAAATTGGCTTTTTCAATCACTGGTCCATCCGCGACGGGATCAGAAAAAGGAATACCCAATTCTAAAGTATCCACCCCTGCTTCTGCCATTGAAAAACTCAAATCAACGGTAAAATCTTTACTGGGAAAAGCTGTCGTAATATAACCTACTAATTTCTTCAAATTGTTATCCTGTCTTTAAATTGCTCTATTTTAGCCAAAATCGTATCAAACTACTCTTTGTTTATACGATCACGGTTTCTTTTGGCTCGTTTAAATTTAATCATCACCAACTTCACCAATGCATGTATGTGTTGGAAAAATCGTGTGGTATAGGTGGCTTTGGTATTGACCATCTCTTCCCCTAACTTCACACTTAAAGCTTCTGATTTTTTCATCGCCAACACTTGTGAAGGGAATACACTTCGATGCCCCGTCATTAAAAATGCAATGATAATGGACAATGCTGCATAATGTGCCACATTCATACCAAAAAGCTCCACGGCCATAATCATGGCTGCAATAGGTGCACTTGTTGTTCCAGCTAATACACTTACAAAACCTAAAGCAGCAAACAAGGGAATATAACCATCAACCAACCAACCAAAAAAGTTACCACTGGTAGCACCCACATAAAAAATAGGAGTAATCACCCCTCCACTTCCACCAAACCCAAGCGTAAGTGCTGTGAAAACGGTTTTAAAAATAAAAGCATACCACGGCACTTCAGTGTTATCGACATCATATGGAGAAAGCGAGTCTACAATAGTTGAAAACCCAAGTCCCAAATAATCATCTCCCACTAAAAGAGTCAAAAAGACAATCAACACTCCACCAAAAAAGGCTTTTAAAATATAATTCAATTTGATATTCACAGCAAATCGATGAATCTCTTTAAGAGTTGTAATGACAAAATCTGCCACCAATCCAAAAAAGATTCCCCCTAAAATGATTTTGGCAATGAGCATATGGTCAAAATCAAACTTAGAATAAAAGGCGATGTCAAAATAGGTGTAACTGATCCCCAACATTTTTGCCACAAAAAAAGCTGAAAATCCTGCTACAATCGAAGGCAACAAAATGTCATACATTAACGCACCCACAATCAAAATCTCCACACCAAAAATAGCACCTGCTAATGGTGTACCAAATACTGAAGCAAACCCAGCGCTGATACCACAAATGACCACTTTCTTTCGGTCACGATTCGTGAATTTAAACATACTTGCAACCAATGAAGCACTGGCAGCTCCTATTTGAGCTCCAGGCCCCTCTTTACCAACTGACCCCCCAGAAAAGATGGTCAACACAGTTGCAAAAAGTTTGACAGGTATGACTTTCACATCCATCTTACCTGAGTGTTTGTGTACGGATTCAATCACCTTTTCTGTACCGTGTCCTTTTGCATTGGGTGCGATTTTACGAATGATAATCACCGTAACAACCAAAGCAAATGGAAGCGTATAATAGTAATCAAAAGGGAGAGCACTTCGTGTGTTTTCAAAATACTCCAACACTTTTAAGAAAAAAGATACGATGGCACCAATGAGTGCACCAATGACTGATGAAATTAATATCCATTTGGTAATGCTGGCAAACATGATTGTTTGTTCAGTTAAGTGAGCGTTGACTTTTCTGTTTCGTTTCATTTTAGAACTGCTTTGTGTGTGGGTAAGTTTTAACGGAAATATATTAGAGTATAACAAAACTGTATTTAAGAACTCTTTGTAAAGTGTGATAAATTCGTGCAATTTTGGAATTTTTCAAGCATAAAAAGAAATTATTAGCTATAATATATCTTCATTTATGAATATGTTTTTAGGAGAATTTATTTTGAGTATTACAAACAATGAAACATATAAAGAGAAGATGACCATCTCTAAAATCAAAAAAGCAAAACATGAAAAAAAATTAACCGTTATCACCGCTTATGATGCTTTGTTTGCCAAACTTTTTGAGCAAGACAGCGACATGATTTTAGTCGGAGACAGTCTTAACCACAGTTTTGCAGGAGCACAAGACACTTTAAGTGCAACTTTGGATCAAATGATTTACCACACCAAAGCCGTTTGTGCAGGTGCACCCAACTCCTTTGTTATTTGCGATATGCCTTTTGGTACGTACACCAATGAAGAAAAAGCCTTAGAAAGCTGTGTGCAAGTCTATGCCCAAACTCAAGCAGCTGCTGTAAAAATTGAAGGGGGTGAAGAGCGTGCACATATTGTAAAACACCTCACCTCTAACTGCATTGCCGTTATGGGACACATTGGACTTATGCCACAATATGTACGAAGCGAAGGCGGTTATAAAGTACGAGGGAAAACCCCTGAAGATATTGAACAACTTGTACGCGATGCCAAAGCCATAGAGGCTGCGGGTGCATTTTGTATTGTCTTAGAAGGGGTAAAAACGGAAGCGGCAAAAGCGATTACCCAAGCTGTAAAAATACCCATTATTGGAATTGGTGCAGGCAATGTGACCGATGGTCAAGTCTTAGTTTGGTCTGATATGCTTGGTTTTTTTGAAGCGTTTAAACCCAAGTTTGTACGACGTTATTTAAACGGTGGCGAGTTAATACGACAAGCTGTTAAACAGTACAAAGAAGATGTAGAATCAGGCCTTTTTCCAAGTAAAGAGGAGGAGTATTAAGCGTGGAAAGAGTTGTGGAGGTTGAGCAAGTCTCATTTGAAGAGAACAATCAAGAGGCCAATTTACGTCCCTCTTCTTGGGATGATTATATTGGTCAAGAAAAAATCAAAAAAAACCTGCGTGTCTTTATTGATGCGAGTAAAAAACGAAATGAAGCACTTGACCATATTCTTTTTTATGGACCTCCAGGGCTTGGGAAAACGACGCTGAGTTACCTTATCAGTCATGAGATGAACAGTAACATTAAAATTACTGCAGGTCCCATGATTGAAAAAAGTGGTGATTTAGCAGCCATTTTAACCAATCTTGAAGAGGGTGACATTCTCTTTATTGATGAAATTCATCGACTCTCACCTGCAGTTGAAGAAATTTTGTATCCTGCTATGGAAGATTATCGTTTAGATATCATCATTGGGTCTGGACCTGCTGCTCAAACAGTGAAAATTGACCTACCCCGTTTTACGCTTATTGGGGCAACCACACGTGCAGGAATGCTCTCTAATCCACTTCGAGAACGTTTTGGAATGCACTTTAGAATGCAGTTTTATACCGACAAAGAGTTGGCCAAAATCATTCAAAAAGCCTCTTCAAAATTAGAGAAATTTTGCCAAGACGATGCCAGTTTAGAAATAGCACGACGAAGCCGTGGTACACCAAGGGTGGCTCTGCGTTTATTAAGACGTGTACGAGACTTTGCGGAAGTAGAAGCAGAAGATGAAATCATACTTTCACGATGTCAATACGCCTTAGATGAACTGGGTGTGAATGACAAAGGGTTTGATGAGATGGACTTAAACCTTTTAGAACTTCTGATTTCCAATAAAGGAAAACCAATGGGGCTTTCAACCATTGCAGCAGCACTGAGTGAAGATGAAGGTACCATTGAAGATGCAATTGAACCTTACTTATTAGCCAATGGTTATATTGAAAGAACAGCTCGTGGACGAGTGGCCAGCGTAAAAAGTTATGAACTTTTTAGACTCACACCACCTGCTTTAGAGAAAAAAGAGGAGACTCTTTTTTGAAACCACAACACTTTTTATTGGGTATCGCTGCTATTGTTCTTTACTTTTTGGCAGACCTATTTCAACCCTTTTTAAAAGCAATTTTAGTGGCTCTGCTTTTAGCGATTGCCACCAACTCGATTTTTAATTTTGTTCTGTTTCGTTTTAAAAACAGACTCTTTAGTTCGGTTTTTATGACCCTGTTTTTAGGAGCGGTGTTTTTTATTCCATTGATGTACTTTATCTTCTCATTTATTAATTATGTGAACCATATGGATAAGCAAGCCATCATGAATATGTATGATTTTACATTAGAAGTGGTCAATCGTCTGCCCAATGAATATGCCTTTATCAAAGAGCATTTGAATCGTTCTTTAGAACAAATCAATATTGCAACCATGCTTGAAAAAACCATCTCTTTTGGAGCACTTTTGGGAAAAAACTCCGCACGCTTTATGATTGATATGGTGCTGATTTTAACTTTTTATTTTTTTATGAATCTTTACAACAAAGAGTTTTCAAGCTTTATTATTGAACTCATCCCTTTAAACCATGAAGACAGCAAAGCGTTGTTTAATGAGTCATCCAATGTAATGAGTATTGTATTATACTCGATTTTAGTTACGGCCATTTTTGAAGGTTTTTTGTTTGGATTTTTCATCAACCTTTTTGGTTATGATGGTATTTTGTATGGCGTACTGTATGGCTTTGCTTCACTCATCCCCATCATTGGTGGAGCACTCATGTGGTTACCCGTTGCTTTGTATGAAATGTTTACAGGTTCACTTTACAATGCCATTTACATTGCCCTATACTCTATTATCATCATCTCTATTATTGCTGATACCTTTATCAAACCCATGATCATAAAATACATCAATAAAAGAGTGGTGAAAACACCAACAGCGATTAATGAATTATTGATTTTTTTCTCTATTGTTGCGGGACTTTCAACCATCGGATTTTGGGGAATGATTATTGGACCGGCATTAGTAACATTCTTCATTTCTATCATGCAGCTTATTAAAAAGCAGAATAAACTCAATGCGCAGACAGAGGTTTAATCCTCCTCTCCACTTAACATCTCACCTTGGTATGAGACAATACCATGCTCTAAGTTACTGACACTTTTAAATCCCAAATCTTGCATGATACGTTGGCAATAAGCACTTCGACTGCCAATATGACAATAAACCACTGAAGGAACATCTTTTTGTGTTTCAAGTTGTGCAATGGCATTATAAAATGAGGTTGTGGGAACCAAATAATCACACCCTTTAATTCGAGCACTCACCCACTCCATCCACTCACGTACATCCACTAAGTTAAACTCAATTGTCTTTTCTTCTCTGGCTTCAAGCAGTGCTTCAAGTTCACTTGAATCTAAATTCTGTTTTTGAAGCAACACTTCGCACTCTTGCTTGCTTAATCCTCTGGAATGAGTATGCGCTGCCTCCTCTAACTCGTTTTGTGTTTGTGCTTTTTGTGCAAATTCTGGTGTACAGAAAATCCCACATCGACATTTACCATCATTGGGGATCTCTACTTCTAAAGCTGGCTTACAGGGACAAACACGATTGTCAGCTTTTTTTTGCTCCTCTTTTGTATCACCTACGACCATAAAACAGGGGCAGAATCTCTTCCCATAAATCAATTTATTTCGAGTTAAACCTTGTTGAACAGACTCATTAACATCCTCTTCAGGGTTATAAACAAATCCAAACTGCTCGCACACTTTTTGTGTAAAATTTTTTGTAATTTCTAATTCATTGATGAACTCTTCTGAGTTGACGTCAATCTTTTGTATCATAAGAAAACCTTATATTAATTTTGATGGAATTATAGTAAAAAATGCTAAAATAAAGTTGAGAACAATTAACTAGCTATTTCCTTGATACTTTTATAATTAACTAAAATAGCTATTTTTTAAAAAGTTCAAGGCAAAGAGAATTTTTTATAAATGAGCTTACTTAAAGTAAGTGACTGCATAAAAAATTTCATATAACGAAGAAATTATAAAAAAAGATCTGTTTTAAAAGTCTCGCGGGTTTTCCAATGCTTGTTTAACACGTTCCAAAAATGAATCTCTTGAAATTTTTTTCGCACCCAATGAGCTCAAATGTGGTGTGGGTATTTGACAATCAATAAAAGCAAACCCTTGTTTTTTTAAATGCTCTACTAAATGATACAGGGCTACTTTAGAAGCATCGGTTTGCTTGGCAAACATCGACTCACCACAAAACATATTGCCTATGGCAATACCATAACCTCCACCAACAAGTTCTTCTTTATAATAACTCTCAAAACTGTGGGCATAGCCCATACGATGAAGTTCACTGTACGCTTGAATGACTTCAGGCAATATCCAAGTCCCCGTTTGTCCCGGTCTTGGAACTTTGGAGCACTCAATCATGGTTTGTGTAAAATTTCTATCAAAATGAACTTCAAACTGCTTTAAGTCAATTCGTTTTTTCAACGATTTTGAGACTTTAAATTCATCAAGCTCTAAAATAAAACGGGGATTGGGACTCCACCACAATATAGGGTCATGTTGATTGTACCAAGGAAAAATGCCTGACATATAGGCTTTCATAATTCGATTGGGGTTTAAATCTCCGCCATAGGCCAAAAGACCTTCATCACAGGCATCCAAGGGATTAGGAAAAGAATGAGAGTATTGACTCAAAGGCAGAATATGCATACTCTACCTTGTGTCATATTAACTTTGAAATTAAAAGTTTGAAATGTATTCAGCAAGGATTTCTACGTCCTCATCACTCAGTGTTGCTACTTGACCAATCATCACAGCTTTCATTGCTCCACCATAGGTACTGTTTTTATACCCACGAATGGCATCAGCAATTTTTTCTTTGCTCCATCCTTGAATAATTTGTGAAGCATTCAGAGCTTTTTTCTCTGCATTTTTACCATGACAGGCAGCACATTTCGCATAGAGTTGTGCACCTTTTGCACTGTTATCTTCTGTAGCCACGAGTTGTTTTGCTTCTTCAACACTCTTTTCTACGCTCTCTTGCATTGATTGAGCTTGTTCATTGGCAACCTCTTTGGCTTCTTGCAGTGTTTCTTTGGCTTTATCAACCATTGGAGCCACTTCTTTTTCTACGGCATCCATAGCTTCAGTTGCTTCTTGTTGCACTGTTTCCATCACAGGAGTCACTTCTTGTTTGACTTTATCTAAAGCAGACTCTGATGCACTCTCTTTTACAGGTGCTGCCGCTTTTTTTTCATCACCACAACCACTTAAACCTAAAACCATCATCACAACTACTAATGAATAGAATGCTTTTTTCATAGAAATCCTTTTATTGAAATTTAAAATATCCACAACAACAAATCCTTAACTGGCTTTGTCATACTTAAATATAAATTTATCTTTGACAAAATCAACATGTGCTGTACCACCATTTTTCAATGCGCCAAACAAAATCTCATCGGTAAGCTCTTTTTTAATGTATTGAGAAATCACTCGATTCAGAGGTCTGGCTCCCATCTCTTTATCATATCCCAATCGTGCCAACTCTTTTTTCGCTTTGGTTGAAACAAGAATTTTAATCTCTTTATCCACAATTTGGTTCTCTAAATCGGTGATAAATTTAGAGACCACTTTAGAGACCACATCCAACGTCAATGAGGCAAAGTTCACTGTGCCATCCAATCTGTTTCTAAACTCTGGAGCAAAGAAGCGTTTAATGGCTTTATCTTCATTGAGTGTATCATCTTTTGTAAATCCCATCACGTTGGCTTCACTGGCACCCAAGTTTGAAGTCATGATTAAAACCACATTTTGAAAATCTGCTTTGTTACCGTTATTATCCGTTAACTCTGCATTGTCCATGACTTGCAATAACAGACTCATTAAATCGGGATGCGCTTTTTCAATCTCATCTAAAAGCAATACGCAGTGTGGATGCTTTCTGATGGCTTCAGTAAGCAATCCTCCATTCTCAAACCCTACATAACCTGCTGGTGCTCCAATGAGTCTTGAAATCGTATGCGCTTCCATGTATTCACTCATATCAAATCGTTCAAAATGAATCCCCAGTTGATGTGAAAGCTCTTTGGCTACTTCTGTTTTACCCACCCCTGTTGGTCCAGTAAATAAGAAACTTCCAATGGGTTTTTTATCTCCACCAAGCCCTGCACGGTTTATTTTAATGGCTTGCACAATTTGCGCAATCGCACTGTCTTGTCCAAAAATACGCTTTTGCATGTTTTTCTCTAAAGATTTAAGCAGTGTCAAGTCTGATTTTGTTGCTGATTTTGGAGGAATATGCGCCATTTTTGCAATAGTATCTTCCACATCTTTCTGCGTAATATTCACACTTTTTGATTTTCTTTTTTTACTCTCTTCGTGAAGTTTCTTTGTCGCTGCAACCTCATCGATAACATCAATCGCACTGTCCGGTAAAAATCGGTCTGTGATGAACTTTTTACTCAACTCCACCGCAATTTTAATCGCATTGGCGTTGTATTTTACACCATGGAACTCTTCATATTTTCCTTTTAGACCATTTAAAATCGTTATGGTGTCTTCAATACTTGGTTCGCTCACATCCACTTTTGCAAAACGTCGCGAGAGGGCTTTATCTTTACTGAAATCATTTCTGAATTCACTGAAAGTCGTTGCTCCAATGCATCGAAGTTTTCCATTAGCTAACAAAGGTTTTAAGATATTTGAAGCATCCATTGAACTGCCACTTACACTTCCCGCACCCACAATGGTATGTATTTCATCAATAAACAAAATGGCATCATCAATCTCACTGATCTCTTTTAAAAGGCCTTTGAGTTTTTTCTCAAAATCTCCTCTGTATTTCGTCCCTGCAAGCATTGAGCCCATATCCAAAGAGTATACTGTAGCATTTTTAAGACTGCTTGGAACTTTCTCTTGGGAAATTTCTAAAGCCAAACCTTCAGCAATGGCAGTTTTACCAACACCTGGTTCTCCCACTAAAAGTGGATTATTTTTCTTTCTTCGGCTTAAAATTTGAATTACTCTTTGAATTTCAGCTTCACGACCAATTATTGGGTCAATCTCCCCTTTTTTAGCCAGTGCAACCAATTCAGTTGCATTCTTTTCTAAAATATTTTTTTGTTTGGTTTCACCCCCACTTAAAAAAGGATCACCCTCATCTGCTTCATCAAACTCTTTATGTGAAATCTCTTCTAAAATATCAATTCTTTCAACCCCTTGTTTCTTTAACACATAGGTTGCATAAGATTTCTCGTTTTTCAAAATAGCCACAAACATATCTTCAATGCCAGCATTTCCTTTCCCCGATGTTTGCGTATGTGCAACCATGTGTTCAATGGTTGATGTTAACGTTAATGTCTCCATTGGTTCATCGTTCACATCTTCAGGAAGTTTAGGTGTATTTTTCTCAATATGCTCTTTGGTCTCCTGATAAATTTTGGTTTTGTCCAATCCCAAATCGGTGAACAAAGAGGAGATGACATCATTGTTTAATAACATTAAAAAAATATGTTCGAGCGTCAAATACTCGTGTTTGCTTACTTTTGCGTAAGCAACGGCTTGTGAAAAAACATCTCTTAATTCTTTACTTATCATAACTTACTCTTCTTCCATAACGGCTTTTAAAGGGAATCCTTTACTTCTTGCCATATTTTTTACTTGTGCCACTTTGGTTGCAGCTATTTCATAGGTATAAATCCCACACACTTCTCGACCATTGTTGTGAATGTTCAACATGATTACTGTTGCTTCATCGGCAGTTTTTCTAAAAACTTTTGTCAGAACATCCACTACAAAATCCATGGTCGAATAATCATCGTTGAGTAAAAAAACTTTATATTTTTTTGGCTCTTGTAGTTGTATCTCACTGTCCAATTCTATTTCAAATTCATTTGCCACTTATTAAAACCTTTTTCGTTAGAATACAATTTATTATACCAAAAAAGTATTTACAATGAAAATAGAAAAAAACATAAAAAATAACCAACTGCTTTTTGTAACTGCAACCAACACCGATGTGGGAAAGAGTTATGCCTGTGAGCAGCTTTTAAGAAAGTATGCAAAAGAGGGTTATAAAGTGGGCTATATCAAACCCATTGAAACAGGAGTAATAACTGAACCTCTTGATGGCGGGAAACTGTTAGACGTCGTAAAAGAGTTGAACCCTGAGTTTACACTGGAAATCAATGATGTGGTACCTTACCAGTTTGAACTGCCAGCAGCCCCTTTTGTTGCAAAAAAAAGCACAGAAATTGATTTGGAGTACATCCAATCAAAAATAGCTCTTGCACAAAAACAGTGTGAAGTGCTCATTGTTGAAGGGGCAGGCGGATTAATGGTTCCCATTGAAAAAGATTTTTTCATCATTGATTTGATTAAGATATTACAGTGTAAAGCCGTTTTAATTGCTCCCAGCAACTTAGGAAGTATTAATGATACCATGCTCTCCATTCAAGCGTTGGAAGCAAAAAAGATACCATTTGAGTGGTACATCAACTTATATAAAGACAAAGAGAGCTTTGAAGAGGTTACTCTGCCTTTTTATAAAGCCTATTTTGGGGACATACAGTATATCAATGAATGAGAAACTCATTCATTGATTTTATCTTTAGGCAAAACGCTCTCTTTTCCTTCAAAATTCTTTTTATTGGCATTATCTAAAATATCTACTGCAATAGAGTGCGTGTATGTCGCAATATCTCGTGTACCATTTGCAATGGCTGCATTGCTTTGTGTTTGGTGGTCTAATTGGTTCACCGCATCACTGATTTGTGCAATTCCGGCTTGTTGCTCTTTGGTTGCAGATTCAACTTGTTGAATTAAACTCATTGTCTCTTGTACATTGGTATTGAGTTTACTGTACCCTGTAATCATTTGGTCAGAAATCGTTTTACCATCATTGGCTTTGATCGTTGCATTTTCAACGATCTCTTTAATTTCTTTAGCAGCTTCTGCACTTCGAGCTGCTAAATTACGCACTTCTTGAGCAACCACCGCAAAGCCTTTTCCAGCTTCACCAGCAGTGGCAGCTTCTACAGCAGCATTCAGTGATAGAATATTGGTTTGAAATGCAATTTGATCAATGACCGTAATTGACTCATTAATCAACGTAACTTGCTCGTTAATATCATCCATTGCACGCGTGGTATTTTTAGCCATGGTTTCACCCTCATTAGAAGAGTGTGTTAACTCATTGGCATATTTCACCATTTGTGCTACATTGCCCATGTTGCTTTGAATATTGGAATTAATCTCTTCCAGTGCAGCCGCTGTCTCTTCTAAACTTGATGCCGCATCATTGGTTGAATTATTTAACTCTTCAACGTTTTTCAATAACTGATTTGAGCTCTCTTCCAGTGTCAGACCGTTTGATTTATTTTCAACCAAAATGTCAGAAATAATTTTTGCCAAATCATTTAAGATGTCGGGAATATAACCGCTGTCTTTCGGAATTTTATATGCAAAATTAAGATTTTCATACGCTTTATACGCCGCTTCAATTTTTGCAATATCATCACACACTTTTTTAGAAATCACCGCTAGCATCTCATTGAAGATATGTTTCAAGTCCTCTAAACCTTTATTTTCAGTGGTTGCTTTAACTTGTTGTTTAAACTTACCTTGACTCACCTTTTCGACAACTTGTTTCACCTCTTCAATAAGTTTTCGATCACTCTCTAAAGATTTTTGCGTTTTAATAATATTTTTATTAATGACCAACGCCATCTCAGAAATTTCATCTTTACCGCTCTCGTTGAGTTGATTCACCTCTTTAATCTCTCCATTAATATATTTAAAGAAATTTAAAAGCCCTACTTGGAAGTTTCCTAACGATTTATTCAACATTTTTCCAAGTAAAAAACTCAAAATAATGGATACCCCAATGGTTAAAAGTGTAATAATGACAAAAATGGTTTGAGATTGAGAAATTAAAGCATCCGTTGCCTCTTTATTTTTATCTATGACTTTATAGGTGGCTTCTGTAAAATAATCAATCAAATCCCTCATTGATTCGTAACTTTGTAAATACGTGTCAAAATAGATTGTTGTCGCTTGCGAAGCATTCCCAGCACGAACCAATGCAATCATCTCTTCAGTGGCTTTATTTGTAGCATCATAAAAGGTATCAAACGACGCAAACTTGGCTTTCTCTTTTGGCATGTGTTCTGCCAAAATATTTTTAAACTTGGTAAAACGCTGTTTTACTTGTAAGAGGTTATCTTGTGCCCCTTTGGTGATTGTTTTTTCTAAATTTTCACCTGAAGGCATCTGCATGATTTGCAGTAGTGATACATTCGATTGATACGAGTCTCGGTCTGCTTCAAGCAAAAACGTAATTCCTTTGAACCCAACATTACTCAGTTCATCCACATTACTTTTTACCTTTTGGTTATTATAAGAAACCAAAATACTTGATATCACTGATATTAATATAATAACAGCAAAAGCGCCCATTGTCTTCTTTTTAATGGTCATAGCGTTCTCCTTTAATACACAACTTTAAAAATTGTAGTATTAAAAAACTTACTTGGTTATTAAATTGTTACATTAACTTTAATAGTCACTTTTTTAAGTATCACACAAACATTATATTTTGAACTCTTTTTCCACCTCTTTGGCTTTAAGTTCTCCTTTTACAGTGAGTTTGTTTTGAGTTAAATAGCCTTCACTTTTAAGCATCTTTAGAAGTTTTTTTCCCTCTTTAAAAGAGAATACTTTTGCTTCTTCGAGTTTAGCCAACACATCATTGAGATTTTCATCACTCTCTTTTTTTAAAATACCCAATAACAATACTTTTATTTCTATATCCATTGTAATATCCTTTTATAGTACAAAGCAAAGGCAAAGAAACCTGCTCCTAACATCATCGTAATAACCTCTAAACTCACCCAACTGGCCATCACGCCAATAAACAGTGTGGTCAAAACGTTTGAAAGCATAAAAATCATATCGTTATATGAAATCACACGCCCCAAATATTTTTGTTCCACATTCTCTTGAAGAAATGCATATGTCATCGACCACAGTGTTGTTGTAACAAAACCCGTTAAAAAAACGGTCGCCAATGCAATATAAAAATTAAATTGAAATATGCCCCACAAAATGATGGCAATGCCTTGAAAAATAAACAGATAATAGAGCCTCTCTTTGTTGACCCAATTGCTGATAAGTAAAGGTCCCAGCATAAGAGCAAAGGCTCGAACTGCATTGGTAATACCAATGGCTAAAGGAACTGCAATCACATATTTATACTCATTTTTAGCAAGCAGTGTTACCAAAGCATCAAAAGAGGTCAATCCCACACTTGCATGCAGTAAAATAAGATGAATCACCACTTTAGAGTTTTTAATATAAATAAAACCATCTTTAATCATGCCTAAAAAAGTCTCTTTGGTGTGAATGATTTCAATTTTAAAATGAATATTTAAAAAGACAATGATTGCCACTAAAAAAAACAAAGCATCTATAATAATAGCCGTTTTTACACCATAACTGTTAACAATAATACCACTCATTGCCATTCCAAAAGCAAAAGTAAATGACCAAATGATAGAGTGAATTTCGTTGGCTTTTTGCAGTGCTACACCAGAAATGAGTTTAGGGAGAAGCGACATCTCAGTTGAGAAAAACATCGACGCACTGCCCATTCGAATAAAAATCAGTATCATCAAAAACCACAACTCATCTTTGTTATCAATGGTTAAAAAAAGAAGCGTCATACAAAGTTCGGTTAAAAGCAGTGTAAACATCAATGGTTTGATACGAAATTTGTCAATAACAACCCCAGAAATAGGTGCAATGATCACTGCGGGTAAAAGATGCATGGCCGTTACAACTGAAATAGCTAACGCAGAAGAGCCAAACTGTACAAGCATGGTATAAATAGCAACATTAGAAAACCAAGCACCAAAATAAGCAATCACTTGCAACAAAGAGAGTTGCCGCACCACAGGATAATTGGTTAATAATTCACGATAGTTCAACGGTTACTAATACCTCTTGGTACATTGCAGAAAAACTCGCTTCATCGCTTTTATGCGAGGTTAAATGATTCACATTTTTTGCCCCCGCATAAATTAAAACGCAGTTCTCTTTGACATCATCGCTGTGTTTTAATATAAACGAAGCCTGACCATATGAAGAAGAGATTGTAACTTCAGCACCCTCATTAATACCACAACTGCTGTTCATATAAACGTTATCATCTGTTTTAAACTGTGAATTCAAACACTTTTTAGTTTTAGCCGTGATTAAATAGTATTCATGCTCTTCTTTCTCTTCATACAGATGCACGATATCTGCCTCTTCAACAAATTCAAAGGATTCAAGGATGTGAGAACGCTCTGGAGTAGTATTTCTATAATACTCTAAAACACTCTGCTCCTCTTTAAGTGCAGGGAGATTAAACGCATTGCACAGATATTGCGCCAACTCATACTCTGTAATGCTTTGTGTCGTTTTTTCACGCACTTTATTTGAAACTGCTTTGTATTCATGTCCATAAGAGATACGAACATCCTCTTTTTCTAAAAACATGGTGGAAGGAATGATCAAATTGGCATATTCACACGTCTCATTAAAGGTGGTTCCAAAATATACAACAAAACTCTTTTTTAATCCCTCTATGACACGTTTTGTATTCGGAGCACTGATTACGGGATTGGCACCTTGTATAAAGACCACCTCATAATCTGCAAAATTCACGCTTGGGATATCCACTCTTTTTTTTGGAGTTGCCAGAAACTGTTTTTCATATCCATACATTGAATCAGACAGATACCACAATCCACCTGCTTCTTTATTGTGTACCCCAATATAAGCTGCAAAAGAGTCAATGCACCGCATGATGGTTGCACCTTCATAATATTTTTGAACACCCAATCCCACCATGATGGCCACTTTTTTATTTTGAATCATCTCCATAAAAGTGGTGACCTCTTTTAGGGTCACGCCCGTTGTTGCTTCATAAGATACAACCGGTCTGCTTTTTGCTAGATCAAAAAACCAATCTGCACCTGAAGCATACTCTTGAAAGGATGCTTCATCTTCTAAGTCATTCATATACGCAAATCGTGTTAAAAGAAGCGCCAATTCATCATCTGTTTTTGGATTGATTTGCAAATGCAGTGCTGATTTTTTGGCCATATCGGTTTTAATGGGATCAATGGTGATAAAGGTTTTATCTTTAACCAACTCATACATATGCGATGAAGTCACACTAAAATTTCTTCCCCAACAGATAATCACATCTGCATTTAAAAGGTTTTCAATAGGAGGATTCACTACTTTCCCACGACCTTGCTCTAAGCCTTCACCGCCACCACCATCACACAAACTTCCTCGTGTTAAGGTTGCACCGTAAGAGGCAAAAAAAGCTTTGGGTGCACTTTGCATCACACCTAAGTTTCCGCTTCCTTTATAGTATAAAACATTTTGTGCTTCACTGCTTTTCAATTTTTCTACAAGCATTGAAAGTGCCCTGTCTAACTCAAGGGATTCATTATTAAAAAAGGGTTGTTCTAAAACAGTTTCATTGAGTAAGTGTCCAAAATTCACACACAGTTTTGAACCCGTTGTAGGGTGTTTTTTATTGGGTTTACACTTCCCATCTTCATATACGGCCTCACAGGTATCATAACAATCCAGTGGGCATGCTACACTATTTAAATTCAACTTTGACCAACCTTGAAAACTGTTGTGCATCAGGGACAATGATCTCTACTTTATACGATGAAATATGTTTCGAGTCTGCTACTTCATATGCTTTATGTATTTTTAAATCGGTTTGCTCACCATCTAAATAGATGCTTTTCTCTTTAATCAAAGGCATCTCAGCAATGGGAATAAAAATCTCCAATTTTCCTTTTGACATATCTTTTGCTTCGTATAACAGCGTACCTGCCGTCACATAATCGCCCTCTTTGACATTAATATTATAGATATATCGATTTTTCTCTACAAGTCTTTTATTTTCTATGCTCTTTTTTAACTGCGCCATACTGATGATCAAATCTGCTCGTGACGCCTCTAAATTGAGCGCTTGTCGAAGTTGTGAATCTTTATCAAAATCTGAACGTGTGGTGACTTGTTTGAGTCTCTCATAATTTTTTCGTTCAATTTCAACCATTTCATCATACGCTTTGAGCTTCTTTTTGGTCTGTTCTAAATTAATAGTATCCACTTCTGAATCGAGTTGAACAATCAAACTGTTATTGGCAAACTTACCTTCAATCCCTTCATTACTGTAAACCACTTCACCACTGACTGCAGCTTTTATCACATAACTCTCTATTGGTTCTAATTTCGCATAATATTCATTGGCAAACAAAGAGATGCTTGCGCATAAAATAAGAGTTAAAATTTTCATTATTATCCTTTTAGAAATCAGATTTTAGTATCTTTATAATCTCTTTTTTCTTAAACTTTATATCTAAATTGTTGTTTTTTTCTAATTCAAATATCAGCGTATCCAATGCGGTGTTTTTGTTCACATAAGGCACCAATATTTTAATCAACTCGCTGTTACTTTTTGCTTTTTTTACACTTTTAATAAGGGGGGTTTCAACTCTTTTTTCATTGGACTTTTTACGTACAAATAATCCAATAAAAAGGACAACCACCGTACTTAATACTCCAAAAGAAAAATAGACCCACCCATTATAATCAGAAATCTCTTTTGTTAATTCTCTTACTGGTTTCTCTTTTTTCTCTAATGTAACGGTTTTTTGAATACCTTGAGGTGCATCCACCGTTATATCATAGGTTTGCACTGTTAGGTATTGTACCTTTTTTTTATTAACCAAAAAATAGGGAATCTTAACAGCAGGAATGGTAAAAGACTCATTGGCTACAATAGAAAAGTTTTTTGTGTATGTTGAAAGAAACTTCCCGTTTTCAAAGCTTGACGTTGTTTTCGCATCATTAGAGTAAACTGTAGCATTGGGAATATCTAACGTAATATCATTTAAATCTTCTAAATTCCCTTCACCCTTAATATGAAGAGTATAGGTGACGGCTTGTGAAGCTTGTATATGAGCTTTATCTATGTTTGATTCTATTGTAAAATCACCCACAATACTAACTCCCTTAGGCAAGGGTTCCACTTCAAATTGCAAAGCATTGGAATAGATACTCATTTGTTTACTTGGACGTTGGAAAAAGGAGTACGAACGACCAACATCCATAAGCCTTGCAATGACCCTTGCAGGTTTAAGCTCAAGTTTTCCACTTTGTTGTGCAAACAACACATAACGCAGTCTTTGAGTGATGTGTTCACCCTCTTCTTTCGTCGTTGCATCCCCAATTTTCTTTGCCCAAAAGTGTTCAAAATCCATATTACCAAGTGCTAATTCCATGATTTTATCGTCTTTTTTATATGTAAACAAATAATCCACGACAATGGGTTCATTGAGATAAACGTTCGTTTTATCGCTGACAATTTTAAAATCAAATTGCGAGTTTTGAGTTTTTTGTGCTTTTTGAAGTTCTATTTCTTTTACAGATGTGGTGTAAGTTTTTCCATCTACAATAACTTCAAAAGAGGGAATTTGAACACTTCTGTTGGGATAAAAAAGAAATTTTTTATTGACAATTTTACTTTTTTGGCCATTGACAATGGTGATTTGATTAGAAGTACCCGCTTTTTGAACAGGGAATCCTTCTATAGAACTGATTTCAGGAAACGTAATCTCTTCACCACTTGCTTGCAGTTCAAAGACCACGGCTTCATCTTGTACAACACTTTGAGGAGCAAATATTTTTACTTGCGCATAAAGCGTATTAACACATAAAAGAAAAAAAATCCATCGTACTATCATTGCGTTACTCTGTTTTAAAATTGTAAGGTGCCTTCAATAGCAAAATTTGCTCGTGAATCCAACTCAGCATGACTTAAAACGGCTACTTGAAGACCAAATTTTTCATAAATTTCGGAGATACGTTTTCTCAATAATGGATCCACAACCATCGCAACTTTTGTGATACCTTTGGCATCGATTTGCTCCACTAACTCTTTGGTTTTGGTCACTAATGAGTTAATTTCACCAATGCTGAGCATCAATTGAGATACCCCATGTTGCTCTTGCAATTTACCAATGAACTGTTGTTCTAAATCCGGTTTAATGGTAATAATATGCAAGACATTATCTGTTCCTTTAAAGCGTTCAGTGATCATTCGATACAATTTACTTCGCACATGCTCCAATAAAACATCTGGGGCTTTTGTAAATTCCGCAATATCTGCAATGGCTTCAATGATGGTCAGCATATCCACAATTGGTATTTTCTCGTGTAATAAATCTTTACACACTTTAAGCAATGCTCCATAAGAGGTCACCTTCATCGCTTCTTCAATTAAGACTGGGAAATCTTTTTTCAATCTTTCAACTATCTCCACAATATCTTGACGGGTAATGATATCTTCAGCATGTTTTTTAATCGTTTCTGAAAGGTGCGTTGAGATAATGGTGGGTGCATCAACAACGGTAAATCCTTTCATTAACGCTTCCTCTTTTAAGCCTTCATCAATCCAAGTAGCATCCAGATTAAATACGGGCTCTTTCACCTTTAAACCTTTAAGTGTTTCATTGCCCATACCTCCCATAGCCAGAAGCTTTTGAGGTTGCACACTTCCTTTGATAATTGGAATACGTTTAAGATGCAATGAATATTGATCGGGTTGCAAATTCACATCATCTGAAATACGAATTTGAGGAATCACAAAACCTAATTCACTGGCAATAGACTTTCGTATACCTCGAATTTTATCAAGCAGTTCAGAGTTTCCTTGTACCAATTGAAGCAATCGAACACCCAATTTCAGCTCCAATACTTCCATTTTCATGATATTTTCTAAAGTCTGCTCTTCATTTGGTTTACGTGCCGCAATTTTCTCTTTTTTAACTTCATCTAAATCTTTACTGTGGAGTGTTGATTTGGTTTCACTTTTACTTTTAAACATATTTGTAATAGCATTGTTTTGTCCATCTTCAATCATATAAATTGCGTATCCAATAAACGACAAGATAAGCCCCATAACCATTAAAATACCCGCAGGGAAACCAGGTACGAACCCAAACAGAATCATTCCAATACCGACAAGAATTAAAGATTTGCTGTCTTTGATCAATTGAGAAATCGATTGGTTCGCAAATCGGTCTTCATCCATGTTTGAACGTGTGATAATAATTGCCGTTGCTGTTGATAAAATCAGTGCAGGAATTTGAGCAACAAGTCCATCTCCAATGGTTAAAATCGTATAAATTTCACCACTTTGTGAAACGGTCATATCGTGTTGGAAAAGACCAATAAGTAATCCCCCCACTAAATTCACCAAAGTAATGATAATACCAGCAATTGCATCACCTTTAACAAACTTAGATGACCCGTCCATCGCTCCATAAAAGTTTGCTTCAGAGATAAGCTCTTTACGCCGTTGTTGTGCCTGTTTATCATCAATAAATCCGGCATTTAAATCCGCATCAATTGCCATTTGTTTACCGGGCATTGAATCAAGTGTAAATCTTGCAGTAACTTCTGCAACTCTGGTTGCACCTTTGGTGACAACCATAAAGTTAATCAATACCAAAATAATAAATACAATAATACCAATGACCAAGTTTCCACCCACAACAAACTCACCAAAAGCAGAAATAATTGAACTGACAGCTTCTGGACCATTGTGTCCTTCACTTAAAATTGATCGTGTGGTTGCAATATTCAAAGAGAGTCTAAAGAGCGCCAAAATAAGGATTAAGGTAGGGAAAGTGGTCAGGTCTGATGGTTTTTGAATATACAATGATATTAAAAGAACCAAAAGACCCAACGATAAAGATATCACCAAAAAGAAGTCAAGCGCAAACTTAGGTAACGGTACGATGATGATCATCAAGATTGCTACAAAAAGAGCAACCGTTACTAAATCTTTTGAAAATATCCTTTTTAAATTCATTTATATACTAAAAAAACTTTTATCTTAAGAAATTCACTAAACTCAAGTCATTCATTCGTGAAATCGTTGAATAAAGTGCGGCGTATGTTAACTCTAACTGTTTTGCTTCCATAGCCAATTTAGTCGTGTCAGATGCACCGTTTTCAATTGATAAAATGTTAAAATTAGTAATCTTTGCACTGATATTCACACTGGCATCTTTAATAATTTTATTACGAGATCCCACTTCTGAGTGTGCAATATTAACAGCATCAAATGCTGCTGTCATTTTATCTAGAGCTGCTCGGATAATATCATTTTGTTCTGTTTCTGTAATAGGTGTTACCCCATCAACTAAACTGTATCCATTGAGTGTGGTAATAATATCATCCAAATCATTGAAGATATTATGCTTAGCATTGATAATCATATCTGGATCAGTAACGTTAGCAGTACGATATTTGGGTTCCAATAACCCCGTATCATCACCCCCATCAACAATACCATCCCCATTGTCAATTTCAGTCACGCCCAATACTTTACCCGTGAGGTTTCCATATCGGTCATATTGTCGAATTTCAAGAGCAGGCGCAGTTGCAGAAGTTGCTGTAAACGATGTTACACTTGCACCCAATCCATCTTGAAAACCATCAGATAATTTGTCTTTAAACTGGTATCCTCCATTGAGTTTTACCACTTCAATACTACCACCATTTCCATCTTCGAGTGTTGAACTTAAAGGATTCAATGTCCACGTTGTACCATTATTATCCGTTATAGTATCTGTAGCAAAAAAATCCAATTTTTCCCCGGCATTGATACTTTCAGGAAAATCCCACGTATTTCCAGCATTATCAATGATTTTTTCACTGGCTAAGAAATCAATGCTTTCACCCTGTTTTGCCGTATCAGAAGTATACATAAAGGCATCATAACCCGTTGTACCTCTGTCTCGGTAACTGTTTGGTTCTACAGGTACTTGTTTTAAGACTGCATCCCCTTGATACACAATTCGACCACTTGCATCTTTAACAAATGGTTGCGTAGTCGAGTCAGACCCAGCGAAAAGATACTCATTGTTGATCTCTAAGTTTGCCCAAGTAAAAAAGTTGTCTCGAATTCCTTGAATTTCAGTCGCAACTGATTTTTTATCACTTTGTTGCATTCCTGCATTAAGTGTTTTGAGCATACTTGATTTAATGGTTCTGAGATCTTCCTTTACATTGGCCAGTGTTGAGTCAATTGAATCATTCATGGTCATAGAACGCTTAACTTGGTCTTGAATCCCTTCATAGACTCGTATTTTATCTTCAAAATAAAGCTGTTTTGAAAATATAGCACTGTCATCACTACCATTTTGAAGTATCTTTTGTGAACTTTGCTGGTAACTGATTCTCATATTTTCTTTATTCAGATTTCCCAATCTAAATAGCATTTGGTCAGTTATATTAATCATTTATAACCTCCTTAAACAGGCTAATAATCTGGTCAAAACCAAATTGTTCCTGCATCCCTTGAGTGAGGAACTCTCTGATTTTTTCCTTTTTAGCAAGTGCTGCATCCAGTTCTTTATCCATCCCCTGTTTGTATGCACCTACTCTTACTAATACTTCATTTTCTTTTATTAACGATAATACTCTTTTTAACTTTAAAAATCCATTATAGTGCTCTTTATCTACCACTTTATCCATCACCCTTGATGCAGATTTTAATAAATCAATGGGTGGATAAAAGCCTTGTTCAGTTAATTCTCGTGTTAAAACGATATGCCCATCTAAAATTGAACGACTCTGATCAGCAATAGGGTCATTCATATCATCTCCATCAACTAAAACAGTAAAAAATGCCGTAATAGAGCCTTTTTCATTGTTTCCTGCTCTCTCCATCAATTGAGGTAATAATGCAAATACAGAAGGAGGATATCCACGACTTACAGGAGGTTCTCCTGTACTGAGACCAATTTCACGTTGTGCCATGGCAAATCGTGTCACTGAATCCATCATTAAAAGCACATCATGCCCTTTATCTCTGAAAAATTCGGCAATGGCCATGGCTGTAAATGCCCCGTATTTTCTCATTAAAGCAGATTCGTCACTCGTTGCAGCAATGATAATGGTGTTGTCTAAATTATCATCTAAATTGTAGTGAATAAATTCTGGAATCTCACGTCCGCGTTCACCAATGAGTGCCACCACTTTTATTTGAGCTTCACACCCTTTGACAATCATTCCCATGAGTGTTGATTTTCCAACCCCACTTCCTGCAAAAATACCTACTTTTTGCCCTTTACCAGAAGTCAGCATTGAATCAATGGCTTTGACTCCTGTGGAGAATCGTTTGTCTATAATTCCTCTATCAAGTGCAGGCATGGAGAGTTTATTAATCGCTGAATTCTCTTCAAGATTGCTCACTTTTCCTTTATTATCAATGGGTTCTCCCAAAGCATTCACCACACGTCCTAAAAGGCCATAACCACTTTTAACAGATAAGCCCTCTTTTTGTAAAAAGACTTTATCTTGAATTCTAAATCCATCAATAAACGAAAAAGGCACAATGGCAAAATCATCGCTGTTAATGGATGCCACCATTCCAAGTACAGAGTAGATATGTTGTTGCGATTCTATTTTTACAATATCGCCCACGGCAACTTCTAAACCTGTTGCAGTGATAGTAGTGGTTGAGATGTGTTTGATTCGCCCAAATGGCAAAATTAAGGTATCTTCATTGATATTTTCTATGAAACTGTCTATATCTATCATCACATCTCATCACACATTTTTTTATATAAACTGGTTGTCGTTGCTGGGTCCAATGCTTTACATTGTTGCAGTACTTCATCTTTTTTTGTTTGATTATTGGTCAATTCATACAATTTGATCATCTCATAATAGACTTGTGCCAATTCATTGTTTTTTATTCGTCGTGTATTAGTAATACTCTCTTGTAAATACGCAATGGCTTTTAGATAGTTTTGATTCTCTTTGGCTCTTTTGGCCAACTCTATTTCAATTGAAGGAGAGTAGATAAATGCTTTATACTCTTTTTGTTTTTCATAGAGTTCATTGAGTATGGTATTGGCTTGTGCCGTTTCATTCATATCAAGCAGATAAAAATAGTATTGATAATAAAAATCCAAAATCAATGGATTATCTTGGTTATTTTCAATCAATAAGGGATTTTGAAATGCATAATTAAAAAAACGTCTCATTCGAAGTGGATTTTGAAGTGCATTTAATACTTGAAAACGGTATAAAAACTCTTTTTGTGATGCTTCTTGATCGTTGAGCATTTCAACTTTTTGAGAGAAGTCAAGTGCCTCTTCATAATCTCCAAGTTTATAAGCCACCCGTTCTAAATAGGTATATACTTGAGCGTCACGTGAATTAAACAACCCCTCTTTAGCCATATTGTACCCTTTTTCATTTGGGTACTCCAATAAACATTCAAAGAACTTATACTTTAAAAAATCATCTTCAATGAGTTTGACCATCGTCTCTTTTCTGGTCTTATTCAAAGCTGCATTTAAATCATTACACTTATTTTCAATGAGATATTGTTTGATCAATAAAACTCGAACCTTATCCAATACATCTTCTAAATTTTTATATCCGAATCGATTAAAAATGGTATCAGAAATCTTTTTATACACTTTTTGTGAACGTAAAATCAGCTCATACTGCTCTTTTTTCATTGCATTCACAATCTCTTGCATCAACACTTTTTGTTGCATTGAAGCGGACTCATAATATTTTGAGTTTAACACTGCTGGTTCAATTTTACCTTCACGCATCAATATTTCATCAATAATCATTTTAGCTTGTTGCGTATAACGTCCATCGGGATAATCATTAAGCACATCTTTGTAAAGCTCTTTTGCTTTATTCAGATACTTCATAGTACCATCATACATCAACATATAGGTTTCAGCCAATTCAAATTTAAATGTTTCAATTGATTCTAAGTTTTTCGTTCGTTCCAACAACGCCTCTAAAATTTGAGCTGCAAACTCGGGCATATCACTTTTAATAAGCTTTTTGACTTTAGTAATGGCCAAAAAACTGTCATTCGCATAATAATCCATATTTTTATTCAAAACTTGTTTGGCCAATTTATAGGCTTCAGGTTTTTGATCATCTAAAATATAGACATCAAACAACTCATCTGCAACTACTGTTGCTACATCAATATTGGTTGTTTTTGTTAAGACTTCATACAATACTTTAATGGCTTTTTTATACTCTTTTTTATACTCATAGAGTTTAGCTAAATAGATTTTTCCATAAGCATTAATAATGGGTGTATCAAAGTTATTGATAATCACATCCACAAAGTATCGAGCATCATCGGGTTTATTAGCTGCAAGTTTTAACTCCACTAGCAACATATAAGCTCGGGGCAAATCCTCTTCAGCAATGGCAGAACTGTTAATAGAATCTTCTAAATATTTTGCCCCTTTAACAGCAAAACTTTTAAGTCGTTTTTTAAGTAAAAATTCAGATTCTAAAAGAATGATATCAGAATTTAAAAGTGTTAAATTATTTCGTCCTTTAAAACTTAGAAGTCTTTTATACGCCTCTTCTAAGTTATCATCACGCGCAATTTTTTTAATATTTTCCAACGTGGCATAACCATCTTTCATCTCCTGTTTTTCTTGAGACTTAATTTGTGCACCGCTTGAATCAATATAACTGTAATAAAAATCTTTTTGTGCTTGTGCAACAAAAAAAAGTGATAAAAAAATCAATAAACTCTTCAATACTGCCCTTTATTTCTTTTTTAGTTCATACACATATGAGAAAATTTCTGCAATGGCTTTATAAAACTCTTCTGGAATTTGTTGATCCACCTCAATTTGATCATGCAATGCTCTTGCCAATGAAGGGTTCTCAATAATTGGTACGCTATTTTCTCTGGCAATCTCTTTAATACGGCTGGCAATAAAATCAATCCCTTTTGCAACCACCACCGGTGCGGATGTTGTTTTAGAATCATATTTTAAAGCAACCGCATAGTGTGTTGGGTTAGTAATAACAACATCGGCATCAGGAACATTGGCCATCATTCTTTTTGCTGACATTTGCATTTGAATTCTTCGAATTCGTGCTTTTACCTGAGGATCCCCGTCCATATTTTTAAATTCATCTTTAATATCTTGTTTACTCATGCGCAATGATTTTAAATAGTAAAACCGTGTAAAATAAAAGTCTATTATAGCGAAAATTATAATAATTAAAAGGATGGTAGAGAGGAAATACATGCTCAATGTAATCATTGCATCTAAAGAAGCACTGACTTCTTTATCCATCATGGCCAAGAAAGTGTCCCCTGTAAGTAAAAAAAGTATGACCATCACTGCAAATATGATCAAAAGTTTAAAGGTCAGTTTTAAAGCCTCTAATCCTTTTTTAGCTGAGAATACATTCTTCATTCCAGAGATGGGATCTAATTTTTCCAGTTTGAATTTTATGGGAATCATAATCATGCCAAATTGCACCCAGTTAAATACAAATGTCAATATCACCACCAGTGCAAAAATAGGCATCAAGGCATACAAAGCTGTTCGCACAATCGTGTGTGTAATAGCATACCAGACCGTACTGTCCATCTCTTGACCAATAAAACTATAAACAAAACGCATCATTTTTTGAATTTCAAGCATTGAAAAAGAGGAGAAAAAAAGCAAATAGACCGAACCAAAAAACAAAGTCGAAGCCCCTACAACTTCCATTGATTTAGAGACGTTACCTTCTTTTTTCGCATCTTCAATCTTCTTTGGGGTGGGTTCTTCTGTTTTTTCGTCGTCGTTATCAGCCATGTATGTACCTATAAAACTCTGTTTTAGTAATAAGTTATATTATAGGCAAATTTTGTAAAAAATCAACTAAATTTAGCAATAAAGTACTCTTTAAAATTCTCTGCAAAGATATCAAAGCCAAACATCATAAATAAAAATATCAATAAAAATTTCAATTGAAATGTGATAACAAAAGGAGAGAATGCCGGCATTGATTTGGTGCCATAACCATAATAAACATCCATAATAAAACCAATAAAGAAGAGTGGAAATGCAAAAGAGAATGCAAAAGCAAACATGCGATTAATCTCTGATATAGCAATTTGAATACCATCATATGAGAAGAGATTAAATGTTCCTAACTGCACCATACTGAAACTTTTTGAGAGCATCAAAATGGTCACCTCGTACATCCCTGTTTCAAAGAAAATTAAAATGGCAATGACATACAAAAATCGACTCACAATCCCTTCATTAGCTCCCGTGCTTGGATCAAACATATTGGCCATTGAAAGTGCCGTTGCATACCCTACAAAGTCACCAATAATACGCACTGCGGCGAAGATTATATTGAGTAAAAACGAGGCAATTAAACCTAACGTGATCTCACTGATAAGTGCTTCAACAAACATATCTTGTGTGATGGTGTTTTGAACGTCAATAAAAGGGTAAATAAACACTGTAAAATAAAAAGCCAATGCCACACGAATTGTTGGAGAAACTGCGGTGTGAGAAAAGACTGGCATAAAAGCAACAAATGCCAGTACTCTTCCTAATAGAAGTAAAAAAGGAAATACAAAATTTTCATCCAGAAGTGCAATTAAACTTTCCATTACATATAGTTAACAGGTTCCGCATCTGCCTCAGCTTGTGCTTTGTGATTGAGACTGTCTAATACGTCCGATGTGGTATGACGTTGCCCTTTCGAATTTTGTTGGTCTTGTTGAGCATTGTTACTGTTACTTGAACTGGCTTGTTGTTCAGAGCCACCTTCTTGCATATTGAAACTCAAATTGATATTGGAATCGGTGTTAAAATTTCGAGCCAATGCCGCTCTTAATGCTGCTTGATTATCCACAAATGAATCCAAAGTATTTTGGTTGGACATATTCAAGCTGATACTTAAGCCATTCTCTTTCTCATTTTTAATTAAAACAGCAATGTTTCCTAAATGTGCAGGGTTCAAGTTCATTCTAAATGCAGTTACAGGAGGCTTATAGTTTAAGTACATGTTTCTTGCAACATCAGACATCATGGTATTCATTTGCTGTTGTGCACCCACAATTCTGTTTTGAATATTATACACTGCCGTTGAAGAGAGGTTTATCTCTACATCTTGTGCAATATTGATATTATTCAAAGAGGTTGTCTTTGCACTTTGAGAGATGACTTCATTGATTTTTTGTAAATCATATTTTAATACATCTTTTGAGAAATTAAGTTTAGAAATAAACTCCTCTTTAAGCGTGTTTTTCAACTCTTGCTCTTTGATTAGTTGCGCATCTTCTAAACCTAAATCCAACATTTGTGCACTCTTTTGAACATCTTTAACCGATGTTCCCTCTGTGAGCACTTTTTTTGCATTATAAGCATTCTCAAGTGAAGCTTTGTTTAAGGCACTTTGTTGCGAGGTCAAATAGATATTATTAATGAGCGAGTCAGATGAACCTTTTGGTGTAGCCTCTTTGTTAACACTGTTATTGTGTGTTTGTTGTGTATTCTCTTGTGTTTTTTGAATATTTTGTTTGGTTTGGTCAATCAATCTGTCCAACAAGGATTTATTTTCAGCTTTTGCTTCTACGACTTTAGCATCATCTTTAATCACAGCTACTTTTACGGGTTCTTCTGCACTATTCAGTTTGGCCAACTCTTGCGCTACTTTTTCATTCTTTATATTTTGAGTTTGTGCATCTGTATTTTGAGAAAGAAGAGTTTTTACTTCAGTTTCTTGATTTACAGTGGTTGTTTTTGTAGTTGTTACAACTTGTTCTGCACCTTTTTGTGAGGATTGAGTCGCCTTATTTTTAACCTCATCAAGAACAGCTTCAACACTTTCATCACCACCGTTGACTTGAACAACCTCAGGTACCACTTTTGCATTTATATTTTCAGGTTTGTTTGTTGTTTGTGCAGCACTGACATTTTCAGCTTGTGTGGCCACTTTTGTTGATGGTATTACGGCTGTTTCTGCCTTAACATCTGGTTTTGTTGGAAGAACAGTGTCAATCTTTGATGCTACATTTTTACTGTTTTGCTCTTGTGAAATGGTTTTATTGGCTTGCTCAACCAATTTATCTAATAAAGAGCCCTCTTTTAAAATTTCAACTTGTTTGGTTGAAGTATTCACTTCTGCTTTTTTTGTTTCAGTGTTGGTTTCTTCACTTACGTCTGTTGTTGCTTGTGAAGAAGCCGTGGTCTCAGCTGTTTTTAAAGCATCAATAAGCTCTTTTTTACCCTCTACACTCTCTTTAACCCCATCAGAATTTTTACTGTTTTCTAAAACATCCACTTGTTTCGCATCTTGTACCACATCTTTGATACTCTTTGCTATAGCTGTACCTTTTGAAGTTTCGACTTCGCCTGTTTGATTATTTTCATTATCAATGCTTTGTTGTGCATCCATCATCAATCTATCAAGTAGGGAAAGTTGTTTGTTTTGTACAGTAGAATTTTTTGTATCTTTTTTAGAATTCTCTAAATCTTTATCATTTGTTTTTATTTCAGTCGTTTCAGATGGCTTTGCTTTATTATCTGTTTTGGGCGTTGTAGAAACTTCACTGTCTACTTTTTTAGTATCATTCGTAGAAGTTTCTACTTTTTTATCCAATGCAGTGTTGCTTTGCTCTTTTGGTTCTTCTTGCAATGTTGTTTTTGATTCAGCACTCTTCGTTTGAGCAGGTGTTGTTGTCACCTCTTTTTGTGCATCATTTAGCATGGTATCAAACAGAGATGGTGCCGTTTTAGCTTCACTTTTAAAAGTATTGCTTTTAGATGCAGAGTCATTTTTAGACTCTTGGGGAGCGATGTTTAAAAAACTCATCTCTTTAGTCATGATCTACGCCTTTAAAATATCCAATGTTTGCGTATCCATTTTTTTATGTGTTGTAAAAGCAGAAACATTCGCTTCATACGAACGTGTTGCTTCAAGTAAATCAACCATTTCAATCACAGGATTGATATTTGGATAAGCGACATACCCTTCTTCATTGGCATCAGGGTGATTGGGTTCATATTTCATAACCGGTTCATTTTTAGAATCTACAACTTCTCTGATTCCTACACCTCTTAATGGTGTTTTTTGATTTTGATCCGGCAATACTGCAATTTTATTCTCTTTTGCTTTATCATCTTGATTGAGTAAAATTTCTTCAAAGATTACATTTTTCTTTTGATAAGGTCCACCTTCTGCAGTGTGTGTTGTTTGTGCATTGGCAATGTTTGAACTGACCACATTGACTCTTGTTCGTTGAGCATTCATTCCTGAAGCTGCTACATCATAACCATCAAAAAAACTCATCATAAATCCTTATTAAACCTGAATTCTCATCACTTCTTTATAGGCACTGATTGCTTTATTCTTTACCTCTAAAGAGAGTCTCAAACTCAATTCTGCTTCTTCAATTTTCTGAACAGCCTCTTGTAAGTTTTTCACCTTACCTGTGGCAATGCCTTCCATGGCATCATATGCTTGAACTTGTGATTGGTTCACATCCGAAATTGCATTTTTTAAAATATTTTCAAAAGAATCACCTGCAACTTTTCCTGAGGTGTTTTGTTTTTGGACGTTATTACCTAAGTTTAAACTGTTTGATACGTCGGTGATATTCATTTAAGCTCCTTTGACTAGTTTGCCGATGATTCTTGAATCGTTAAATCGGCTAAAAGTGAATCAATTTTGTCGGTATTGTGTTTAAACTCTAACTCATCGCGTTTATTATCCAAACTGAATAAACCAACCAGCAATGCCAACATAATATTTGCTATGCCTTTTAACACAACCGTAACTGCTACAATACCAAACATCATTTCAATGGGGGTAAACAAATCAGCATTTATCACAAAAAAAATCAATGAACCAAAAAAACCCGTCGCAATATAGAGTCTTAGTATGCCACTGTTAATAATATTTTGTGAAAACTTCTCAATTACCAAGTTAACCCTTTTTGACAAAAAGTATCATAAGCAATTGAATTGATTTGTTTGTTCACTTTTACAATCCACCATTCATTTTTTTTAATACTTCATCAATCACCATTTCCAATTCTGTTGTTACAGTCTCATTTTCAAACTCATATGCAAAGAGTTTTCTCAATCTTCCTGTCGTAGAAATTGTACTAGATGACGATACATTACCTATATATTCTAACATAAAATTGGTATTTAGCCTATTTTTTTTGGCCAAATTCTCCAAAGATTTTGCAATTGAAAATCCAATTTTGGCCGTTTTTGTGTGATTAAAGCATAACATAAGCGAATTTTTATCTTTGGACAGCATTTTCATTAAAGCATAGACATCTGTAAGTGCACTTGGATCTGTTGTGGTTAAAGCCAAAATATTGTCTGAAATTTTTAAGAATTCTTTGACATAATCATTCAAACCAGCACCCGTGTCAATCAAAACATAATCAAATTCATTTAAAGCAACCACATCGCTTACTACTCGAGTCAGTACAAAAGAATTAGAGTGATTCGCATAACTGTAGCCGCTTTTGCCTGCAAGCAAATAAACATTGTAGTATGGCGTTTGCATGATGACATCACTAAGTTCAGCTTTGGCCTCAATATAATCAAAAATTGTATGTACAGGACGTACATTAAACAAAACTTGCATATTTGCCAATCCAATATCCGCATCAATAACGGCAACTTTATACCCTCTTTTAGAGAGCAAATAGGCAATATTAGCAGTGAAAGTGGATTTTCCAACCCCACCTTTTCCAGAGGTAATGGTCAGCAGTTTACTTTTAGAAGAACCATATTGTACGCCCTCTTTTGTCATGGAGACAAGCTTATGCGCTTGTGTCGAAATAGCATCAAACACGCACTATCTCCTAGGACAATTTCGGTTCATAAAACAGTCAATTAAAAACATAGCATCTGAGACAATTAAGTCATCTGGAACATTCTGTCCCACAGAGAAATAAGTGATCGATTTCTTTGTTTTGTGAGAAAAAGAGATCAGGTTTCCAAAACTTCGTGTTTCGTCCAATTTCGTAAACGTTAAATAATTAATACCCAAACGAGAATAGTTGTTATAAATCTCTTGTAAATCGGTCTGTTTTACATTCGCTGGCAACACTAAAGTCTTCTCTATAGGCAGTTCATCGACTTTTATTTGATACTCATTGATGAGTTCAATTTTATCCACATCATACTGACTGCTTCCAGCTGTATCAATAAAAATGTAGTTACAATCTTTTAATCGCAACAACGCTTCAATTAAATCTTCTGGTTTCTTCACCACTTCTAAAGGCAATCGCATGATATTGGTATACGCTTGAAGTTGTTCAATGGCCCCCACTCTAAAGGAGTCAAGTGTGACAATTCCAACTTTATAATTGGCACTCATTTTATACGCATATCGAGCTGCCAGTTTTGCGATGGTTGTTGTTTTTCCTACACCCGTTGGACCTACCATCATCACGATTTTTCTCTGATGCCTTCTTAACGGTTCCTCTTTTTTAATAGGAATGATTCGTCGTAAAATCAGTTTAAAGAAATCATTGATTTTTTTAGGGTTTGACTTCATTGCAACAGGAAGTTGCTTGATAGTTTTTTTCATAATGGTATAGGTCATCTCTTGGTCAAACTCATTTTGCTCAAATAGGGAATAAATATCAACAAATTCTGGAGGTATGGTTAAATCATAAAGCTGACTTTTAGGATCCCAAATGGTTTTTTGAACCTGTGCAATGGCATCTTGCATCTTAAGAATCTCTTCTTTAAAGTCATAAAATTGTGCCTTAAATTGCGTATCTTTTTTAGGGTCTTTGGCTACAATTTTTCGTTTAAAGGGTTGTTGTTTCTCTCCTTCAATCGCAACGATTACTTCATACATATTACTGTTTGAATCAGACGCATCCGATATTTTTTTCGTTGAGATAACAATCGCATCTTCTCCACACTCTTTTTGAGCGTTTTGCAAAGCAATCGTGGGAGTTTCTCCTAGAAAAGAGAGCATATTCATTTTAGTCTTCCATCTTTATATATTTTTTCAATCTGTCCGTCATTCTTTTTTATTCGTATGTATTTGTCATTTTCATAAATCAATTTTCCCTCTTGTTCAATTTGTAAACCACCAAAATCAAACACCACCGATTCACGTTTATAGATTTCAACGTCTTTGGTACAAATAACGCTTCCTTTAATGACATAGTGTGTGGTCACATAGGTATTTTTATTTAGCTTTTCTAAACTCAAAGGGACACAGCGATTATAAGCCGTTGCAACCTTTTTTACTTGCAAATCTTGTAAAGAAACTTTTGCTTTATAGTCCATGTTATTTTTTGCAATTAAAAGATCAAATGCCCATGCATTGATACTCAAAAGCGCAACCATACAGAAACTAAGCTTTAATTTCAAAGACATTCCCCCCTGTTTGTGCTGAAAGTTCATCCACAATCTCTTTATACATCTGTTTAACAGGCAATACAATGGAAGCGAGTTTTCCATTAAGGGCATACAACTCTTTGAGTTGATTCTCTAAGTCATTGACTTGGTCTCTGTAAATATTCACATCCACACCACTTTTCATTGCACTTACAAGTTGTTGATTGAGATCACTTTTAAGTTCAACAATCTCTTCCATGTATTGTTGTTTGACCTCATTTCTCTCTAAAAGTTTTTCATGATTGGCCAATTTTATATCTTCAATGTCATCTTTTATCGCCTGTTTTAACACTTCAATCAATGTAACCATTTTTTCTATTGTTTGTTCTATCATTTGTTATTCTCACTTAAGAAGTTATAGAGCATATCACTGATACCAAACGTTCCAGAAGAACCTTTTGAAATGGCTTCAGTATACATCCCTTTAATAATTTCAGAACCCGTACCCTCACCTGCAATATTACTTGATTTTAAAGATATATCCAACAGTTGTTGAGTAAAAAACGATTCAAAATCATCACATACTTTTTTTAAACTCGCATCTTGGGCATTGTGCACATTTAAACTTTTTAGATCATTTCCTTGAAGTTTTGTTGCATTCACAAAAGTATTATCTATGTTCATTGTTCAATCCTATCGAAGAAGTTTTCCTCTTCTAATATATTGTCATTGCTTTGTTGTGCATAGAAACGCATCTCTACACGTCTATTCTCTACTGGGTTATCGCTTTTTGGTTTATACGATGCAAACGCAGAGACTTTTAGCGAAGCTGGGTCTATTCGGTTTTTAATCAACTCTTTGACCACAGAAACCGCTCGAAGTGCTGATAAATCCCAATTGTCACGAGGTATCGTATCACTGACGTAGATGTTTCGTGCGGTGTGCCCCATGATTTCAATGTTATAAATATTGGGCATGGTGCGTACTACTCGTGCAATTTTTTGTATAAAGGCTTTGGCTTCAGGTTTACTCACATTATATTCACCCTCTTCAAACATCAGTGTTGAGGGAATATCCAAGACAAACTCATTTTTCCCTTGTATGAGTTGTACCGTTTCAAACTGTTCGGAAGCGTCATTGGCAACTCGAATAATCTCCTCAACCTCTTCAATAATCTCTTGATTATCACTGGATTCAGGAATATCACGATTTTCAACAGCAATGGGACTATCAGAGTGTTTTTCTGAATGATCAACCACCGTATCATTATCCGCTAAAAACCCCATCGCTTTTTTCATAATTGTAAAATACTCTTCCACCTTCTTGGTGTCCATAATCGACATCGAAAGCAGAAGAATAAAAAATGTCAAAAGCAGTGACATTAAGTCACCAAACTGGACCAACCATCCGGGTAAACACTTTGGACATTCTGGACATTTTTTATCAGCCATAATAAAACTTACTCTATCCCATCAACTAAGATGGCGTTCAATCTCATTTTAATATTACCAATGGACTCTTCAGCTGCTATCATTGAAGTTCCTACAATGATAATCTCACATGAAGTAATCTCAACACTGTTTTTTTCATTGAGTTTACTTTCAATAATCCCCGCAAAAAGTGTACCTATTAAAGCACCATACAGCGTCGTAATTAATGCAACTGCCATGGCGGGACCAACCGAAGCTGGGTCTGATAAGTTTGCAAGCATCGCAACCAGACCAATTAAGGTACCAATCATCCCCATTGAACCTGCCGTACCGCCAACATTGGTAAAGAGTTTCAGCATACGTTCATGTCGTTTAGCCATAAACTCCAGTTTGGTTTCAAGTAAAGGCACCAATACTTCAGGTTTAATTCCATCTACAAGCAATTGAAATGCTTCTCTAAAGAAGGGATTAGGTTCTTCTAAAACTTTTTGTTCAACGTGCATCACACCATGTTTCTTAATCTCTGTTGCATAAAAGATGATTTTTTCAATCAACTCTGGTTGCTCTTCTACAGATACTTTATTCATTGCAACTTTAAGAGCTGGTCCAATTCGTTTTAACTCATTTCCTTCAAATTGACCACTGGTAACGGAAATCGTTCCTCCCAATACAATTAAAACAGAGGGAATATCTATATAAGGACCAAATCCAACCCCACCTAATAAAATAGCAAAGCAAACAAATCCCCAACCAGCTGCGAGTCCTAGAACCGTACCTTTATCCATGACTTAGCTACCTAATCCCATTGAAGTAAGTCGTGATTGTTCACTTCCAATGTTTTTTACTTTCAGACCGAATTTACCTTCAACAATAACAGCTTCACCTTCACCAATTTTAATCCCATTAACTAAAATCTCCAAAGGCTCATTCACCATCTGTTCAAGTTCAATGATCTCTCCAATATCCCACCTTAAAATATCTTTGAGCAGAAAATTTTTACTTCCCAATCGAACACTCAGTTTCAATTTAATATCAAACAGAAGTTTTAAGTTGGTAATAGAGTCTTCCCCTAAAAGAGACAGAAGACCTGCAGCATCATCATTCATAGAAGGATTGCTTGAAGAAGACATTGCAGGCGCAACGGTACCACTGACAGTTGCTTGAGGTGAAGCTTGTGAAGGTGCAACGCCACTGATTTCATAGACATATGGTAAAATAATATCATCAAATGCAATGACCACTGGAATATCGTCTTCATCCATGGTCACACTGATTTTATAAAGATTTTTTATTTGGGCAAATTTATCCGTATTGACAATTTCGCTTCCACCTGATTCAAATTTTACACTTCCTAAATCTTCATATCCTTGTGCATTTACTGAGGTACTGATGCTTCCACAAATATTCGATACAATCTCATTGACTGCATCTGCAACTTCATCATCGATGTGTTCTTTTAATTCACCCATACCACCGAGCATAAAGTACTCAAACTTAGTTGCTGTTATGGTAGGTATATAAAAAATCCAATTGGTGGTAAGATTTTTAAACTCAAACTTTACATTGGCTTCAATCGCCTGAGAACCTTCAAATTCATTTGATTCAAGTTTTGATGTTCCACTGACTGAAGTTTTTTTAGACAATAATTGTTCCAGAGTGTTTGATAACTCTTCTTTAATAATATTTGATATATCAGATGGCAAAAATGAAACCTTTTATTTTAATTTGTTACTCTTGTTCCGCTTTCATCGCTTCAAGAAGTTGTGCTTTAATTTTCATCATATCCTCTGTAGGGTACTTATACTCTGCATTTCCTCTTGTTACTTTTACAAAAAAGTCTTGTGAACTTTTATTGTATCCAAACTGAACATTATCGATGATAACTTCATTGGTATCGGTTACAATTTCATTTGCTTTTGTGTTTTTGTGTTGCTCATTCGGATCAATTTTTTGATTATTATCCGTCTCTCGAACTTTTTGTGTTTTCTCAATGGTATTAACCTTAGATTGATCAATTTCTGCAATTCTACCTAATTCCATGATAGCCTCCTTGGCATAAACATTCTTTCATTAATTATACCAAAAAAAATTTAAATTTCATAAAAGTTTCAATTTAGTTCGATTTATAAGCCCTCCAAGAACCGGTCGAGTCCTTCAATATCAAAATCTATGAGAGTATCATAATAGGGGTGATTAAACATCTGTTTTGCACTGCTGAGTTTCAACTCTTGTATGAGTTGTACCCCACTTAAAAAATTCGCACCTGTGTCATTTAATAATGCTTTAATATATGACAGCTGTAAAGAGGCATTTTCATAATCCCCTTTTTGCAAATAGGCTGCAACGATTAAGTAGAGTGTAAATCGATCTTGAAGTTCATATTTCTTTTGCAAATATTCCAATACACTGATGGCTGCTTGAGCATTGTCATCATGAATGAGGCCAATACTTTTTGTACGCAAATATGAAGGAGAGTAGTAATTATCTATGGTAAAACTGGCTTTTCCAAACAGGGCCAATCCTTTTAAGATATCGACATAAAATTCCGTAATAATCAAAGAACCATCTAAAAAATTATTGTTAATATTTAAAGGAATCGTATCTTGCAGTCGAGAGATATACGCATACTTATTTTCACCCTCTTTACGAATGACCAATCTCATTAAGTAGACCAAAGGATCTTTTGCATTGAGTACAAAAAGAGGCTCATGTTCACTAATAGGCTTTTTGTCATGCAGTTTGCTTAAAAGGTGTATGGCGTTATATAAAATAGTCTTTTTGTAGGTTCCAGCATGATCTTTTACTTTAAACTTTGGATTAATAAAGAGTCGATACAACTCCTTTCCAAAATAGTTATATAAACCTCGATTTGAGTTAATCGAGTTGACAATATACTCTTTGTCTTTTACCACTGTATTAATACGTTGTGCACTGATTAAGGTCATCACTGCATAAAGCTTATTCCCTGGATTGAGTTTATATGCTTTGGTAAAAAATTTATGGGCATTCACAAAATCATGTATTTGAGCATATGATAATGCTAAGTTATAATAAACATAGGATTTTTGGTCACGGTTATGAATAAGATGTTTAAGTTTTTGAACTCGTACAATAGGATCTTCTTTAATAATATTGATAAATTTAGCATTATAACGTACCATATTTTCAAGGCTCTCTAAATTCTGTTTAGAGTTAAAAATAAACCCTTTCGAAGAGTCATAAATAATCTCTTCATTATCAGAAAAAATAAAGGGTGCAAAGTAAAATACCATGTCCGCTTGACGATTTAAAGAGTAGTCTGTGACGAACTTCATGTATTCACTGTTAAGATATTTATATTCATTAAATGCAATTTTAAGAGGCATCTCTTGATTGACAAAAAAACGCAGTTTTCGTTCATCTAAAATGGTCAAATGATCTTGCAATTTGGTCAAATTATTATCTTTTAAATCTCTGTAAATCATAAACCACAATATTTGATCTATTCTCTTTTCATCAAGTTCATCTTTATAGGCTCGTTCCAATAAAGCCTCTGCTTTTTTATAATCTTTAAGTTTAATATTTAAAAGGGCCTTTTTTAAATCATAAGAAATCTGCAACGAGTCCAATACTTTCAAGGCTTTTTCATACTCTTTTAAAAGAATAAACGTATCTGCAAGCATACGTTTTGAGGTCTCAGAGAGATTTTTTTTCTTTTTTGCTATTTGCGTAATCGATTCTAAATATTTTTGTTCATTATTGATTTTGTACAGATAAAATGCCGCACTCATATAGGCATATGTGTGTGTATAAATGCTCTCTTGAACATTATAAATCTGCTTTAAATAGACCTGTGCATTGTGATAATCATTGAGCTTGTAGTAAGCAATTCCTATATTTAAAAAGGATGGGATTCGCAAAATTCCAGCAGTTTGTTTAAAGATTTTAATGGCCTCTTCATACTGCTCTTTTTCAAGATGAGCCACGGCTTTATTAAAGTCAACTTGCAAGGTGGTAATGGTTTGCTCTTTTTTAAGTTTATCATAGGTGAAAAGGACATTAGGAAGTGCTTCAATGGTATCATTGACACGTGCAAAGATAGATACTGATAAAACCAGTAATAAGCCAATTATTTTCATCATACAACCGTTTAATTATACCATGGTATGAATTTGTGCATACAACTCATCACATCGTCGCTCTAAAACATCCACTTTATGTTTAAGTTCAGAATTCTCTATTCGTAATGATTGTAAGTCTGTTCGAGCCACTTGGAGGTTATCATGTTTTGACTCCAACGCAGAAATACTTCCTTTGATTTTTTGTTCATAATCTTTTTTAAGCCCTTCAAGTTTTTTAATTTCTTGCTCTAAAATCATCTTCTCTTCTTGCAATTTCTTATATAAGCTTTTATAAACACTCATACCTGAAAAGAAATAAAGCGCTAAGATACCAATGATTGTCAGTAGTAAAAAATTTTCCAAGAAGTCACCTTTGATACAAACAGATAGCTTTACCTATCTGTTTGTAGAATAATTAAAATTATCGTTTTAAATTGATCAGTGTGTTTAACAACTCATCTGAAGTTGTGATTGATTTTGCATTGGCTTCAAACCCTCTTTGGAATACCATCAAGTTAACCAAACTTTTACTTAAGTCTGCACCACTGAGTTCCACATATTTATTTTCAACATCTGCTGCTTTTGCATTGTTAAGACTGTAAATTGGATCCCCAGATTCATTTGTTTTTCGAAGAAGGTTGTTTCCAATAGATTCTAAACCACGATTGTTGTTAAACATTGCAATCGATATTTGACCAATGGCATAATCAACCCCATCTTGTCTGATGGTAATCACCCCATTAGAATCAACTGAAAAGTCTCCAAATGCAGTATCTGAAATTCCTAAAGTATCCAGTCTTAACTGTAAAGAGTCTTTTGATGACGTTTGGTCAATTTTAGTCACCATTTCAATAAATTCAGCACCTGCACCTTCTCGTCCACTGTGTGTTGCATTTTTCTCAATCAAACCAAGAGGACCTGATGTCTCATCTAGAACTCCACTGAATTCAACATCAAAGTTTGAGTCTTTTGTCTCAATCACCAATGCATTATTCACAATTGATGCATTCAAATATAAAGATAACTCTGGGTCACCATTAATTTGAGTCACAATATCTGCCATATTGGTTAAAGCATCTGTACCAGTTAGGTATGGCCCAAGAGTTAATGGACCCGCAGTTGGTATAGTTACATTTTGTTTGGCATCATTATCCCAAATTGTTACTCGATAATCAAACCCTGCATCGGCACTGAGTGTTGTTGTTGATGGGGTTAAAGTAAACAAATCACTTGGTAAGAAAACATCTCTTTGTTTTCCACTGACAGCTTCTGATAATGCATCACGAATCGATTCTAAAGCACCCAATCCGCTTCCTTCAACCGCAGCAACACCATCTGATGTTAAAACTGTACCATTGATTTCAGTTTGCCCAGAGGTCGTTAATACGTTACTTACAATAAATGGTTGACCTGGAATCAGTGACTCAATTTTTAAAACACCGCTTGCTACATCTGCATCGGCTGTACTTTCATTGTGTGCAGCTGTTGCATCAACGGTATAAACTTTAATACCAGGAATCGCTTCTGTCAGTTTGTCTGCAAGCTTTTTCATTGTATTTTCATACGAAGTATCAAACTGTTGTGTATATCGTTTGTTATTAATATATACTGAGATAAAGTCATTATCGTCAGCTAAGTGTCCTGCAGCTTTATCTTCAAAGTCTATATACGTTACTTGAGCTACTGAAGTTGCAGATGCCCCATCTGGATCTTCTTGATACTTTTGCAATGCCGCCGCATATGCTTTTTGCAACTCTTGAATATCGGAAATTTTTCCAGATTCAGTATTGTACCCAGCTCCTGCAAAAATTTGATGAGAATCCCCTTTAGCCGTATTGTTATAATCGGTTGTTTTTGCTGCAATGGTTTCAATATATGTACCATGATTGATGATTCGTGAACTGACAAGTTTGGTATAATCACTTGTAAAAATTGTAATATTTGGATTGGTTGTCACAACATCAGCATCAGGATCAATACTACTCAATACCCAACCTTGGACTTCATTTCCGTTGGCATCTTGCAGTGTACCATTATCACCCATACGTAAGTTACCCGCTCGTGTATAGTAGGTCTCAGAGGTTCCTCCTCCGTTATTTCTGTCTGTTACGGTGATAAAACCATCACCTTTCAAAGCGATATCGTAAGATACACCTGTTTTTTTAGTACTTGCTTGTTCATAAATTTTTTCAGCATCTAATACTTTAGAACCTTTACCAATTCTGTTTTGATACACTTGATCGGCAAATGCAATTCTTGTAGCTTTATACCCTATTGTATTAACATTGGCGATATTATTTGCTTCATTATCTAAAGCTGCTTGATGCGAAGCTAATCCGCTAATTCCTGTCCATAATGCACCAATCATAATAAATCCTTTACGTAAGACATAATGTCTTGAATTTTAGAATAGTTTTCATATTCAAAGTTCAATATTCAATAAAATACTGAACTTTAAATATAACAGCCATACAACCTATTTTTTAAGTTGTATGGCAATGTTTAAAAACTCATCCGCAGTTGTAATTGAGCGTGAGTTTGCTTCATAAGCTCTTTGGAAGGTCATCAATTCCACCAAACTCTCTCCCATGTTTGAGTTACTCAACTCTATGGTTTTCCCTACAACTTTTGAACCATAATCAGCATTGATAGGTTCCCCCGCATCTTTTGTACCCTTAAAGAGTCGTCCCCCTTCAGGAACCAGTCCACTTTCATTGTTAAATGCAACCGTTGGGATTTTTGCAATAGCATACTTATTATCCCCTTGAACCATGTAAATAATACCATCATCTACCATGAAATTACTGAACTGATTATCTGAGATTCCCAATTCCGTTAAATTCAATTGCAAATCACCATAACCATCAACATCAACGGTTACACCAGTTGTGGCTGTTCCTTTAGGAGGAATTGTAATATCTGTTACCACTTGGGTTAACTCTGCATTGGCTCTGGTCATGGCAGCTTCTAAAGCAGCATAACTGCTGTTCATCGCCGCTTCACCGCTTCCTGCAACAGCAGCTGTAGTAGCAATTGAAGTATACGCTGTATCATTGACCAGCAATGAGTTAATTTTGATATTCTCACCTGGAATCAGGGTATCTACAGTAATGGTTCCTGTTGCAGGATCAAAACTGGCATCTTTAACACCTTCTGCTTTAGCTATTTTTGCAGCTAAAAATTGCATGGTAGTCTCTGCATCCCCTTCAAAATTTTGCGTATATTTTGTATTATTCACTGTCACTGAAACAGAGTCATTGGCGTCATTTAACTGCGTTGCATAATCTGCAACCGTAATCGCTGTCACTTGATTCGTTGGTGCTGTTCCAGCATTTGTTGGATTGTTAGCATACGCTTGCAGTTTTTTTCTATAATCCGCTTTTAACAGTTCTATATCTGCGATAATGGCAGAGGATTCTTTCGTCTTAATTCCAGTAACCGGATCGATTTCATCGGTTGCTGAGGAGTTATAATCCGTAGCTCTGACATTCACACTTTGAACGCTGGTTGCTGATTTGATGATTTGAGAGGCCATAAAATTAGGAAAATCCTCATTCATAATCATATCCCCAGTAACAGCTGCAGGAATACCTCGAACATGCTCTCCTGTTTGAGTGACTAAAAAACCATCAACCGATTTCTTAAAATCACCCGCTCTTGAATAATAAATTTCATCTTTTTCAGGATCATACACCACAAAATACCCAGTACCTTCAATGGCTAAATCATAAGGATTATTGGTAAGTTTATAATCACCCTCTTTAAAGTTTTTTTGAACTTCTACGGTTGCCGTACCTTTACCCATTCGATTTTGGTACATCATATCCACAAACGATATTCTGTCTGTTTTGTATGCCACGGTATTGATGTTGGCAATATTATTTGACTGAGTATTAAGGGCTTTTTGGAATGATCCTAAACCCGACATTCCATTATATAAAGCACTGATCATTATACACTTCCGTTCATTACTCTTGTAATTTTGTTGTATTCAATAAAATCAGGTTCAGCTTTATAAAGAAGTTCCCCTGTCTCTTCATTGTATCCTACAATTTGGTGCCCTTGCATATAGAGTGTTCCATTAATAATCTCAACAGAGTTCACTTTAAATTGTTTTTGTACACCTGCTTCAGACATTTCACCCGTTTCAATAATTTGCCCAATAATATTTGATGCACTTGAAAGTGCGGTTTGTGCAAAAGAGCTTTGTAACGATTTCATTGCGTCAATGGTTGCCATATTGGTTTCAAGTGTTGACATTTGCAATTGAGAATCCATCATTTGAGTTGAGTCCATTGGTTTGGTTGGATCTTGAAGTTTCAACTCTTGAAGCATCAACTGCAAGAAATCTTCATTCGTTAACTTATCATTACTGATCGCTTTCGTATACGGATTTCCGTTTTTATCAACCCCTACTTCTGAATTTACTGTATCTACTGCCATAATAACTACTCCTTAAATCATTTGTTCTTCGAAGAAGTATCGAACAACATTATCTGAATCCATGGCATCTTGAACCCTTACTGCAAGTTTCTCATCCATAACAATAATATCACCCGTACCGACGATTCGAGTATTTACATAAATATCACCACCACTTCCTGCATCTTTATTCAAAGAGATAATATCCCCTTCACTCAAATTTAGAAAGTCGCGTACAGTTAACTCAGCATCACCAAGTATTACATCAACTATAATTTCAGTATCAACTAATAAATCATAATCTCTTTCAGTAATATCTATCATACTCATCTCTTTTCTTTAAATATGTAAAAATTATAACATAAGAAGGTTCTTTGGATAAGAAGAAAAAATAATAAAAGCGTGGAATTTATAACTTTGAAAGGTATTTTAAGCTAATTTTAATAAAAGTGTAATTAAATTACACTCTCTAACGACTCTAACATGGAGTTTACTTTGGCTTCGATATTGCCATCAAAATTACCCAAGTCGCTCGCAATAACTACCCCACCAAGCGTCACATTGACATCTTCATGAAGTTCAATAAAAGAGTCCAATTTCAATTGATCTTTTAATATAAGATAATCTTTTGGGTTCACATGAATTTGAATACGAGAAGCCGTTTTAACCTTGTTTAAAAGATTTTTGGTGGTCTCTTTAGCAATCATTGCAGAGTTTTCACCCAACTCAATACCAATGATTTTTTTTGCAATGGACATCGAAGTCTTAAGAATTTTACCCTCCATTTGAAAAGTGGCTTGTTCAAAAAAAGAGGCATAGTGTTTCAGATCTTTAATCGCATCAACGACTTGCTTATCAAAATCTTTTCCTTTAACGCCTTCATTCTCAATACTACTGACTTTAGTTTCAATATTTTGAAGTTGTGCTTGTAAATTTCTGATCTCATTTAAAAGGGTATCATGACCTCTGCTTCCTGGGATCATGTTCTCTGTAGCAGAAGGGTTTCCTGGGTCTGATAATGTAGCTACTTGTTGCATCTGTTCATTTTGTTGGTGTTCAATTGTGTTTTCATTAAAAAACGTTCCCAATTGATACGCTTGCAATTTTTGCTCTTTAACAGCTTTATCTTTTTCATTCCCTTTTACAATGGTTGCACTTGAGTATACATTATTTTTTTGCATTATTGTTCATCCATTTCTCGATCAATTACACCCTCTTCAATTAGTTTTTGAGCAACATCTAACATTTTACGTTGGGCTGCTTCAATGTCTTTGATTTTTACTTTAGTCAACATCTCAAACTCCTCCATAAATCGATCTCGTGCTCTTTGACTCATTGCTGAAGTGACTTTTTCAAGGTCTTCAGAAGTTGCATTTTTCATTGCAACTGCCACATCAGGTGTTTCACAGTTTTGCAAAATTTTCATTACATAATCATTATCCAAATTGAGTAAGTCTTCAAATACAAACATGTTCTCTTTGATTTTAGTTGCAAGCAATGTGTCCACTCCATTGATATTTTTAAGAATATCTTGCGATTTTGGTCCCACACGGTTGAGCATATCTGCAACCACTTTCACCCCACCAACATCAACAATAGAGGATAACAATGACTCCAGTTTTTTCTCTAAAATCAACGATACCGTTCGTACAACATCAGGAGAGACATCTTTAATAGTAGCCATTTGCATGGTTACTTTTACTTTCACATCTTCATCCAGTTGCATCAAAACCTCTGCAGCCCCTGGCGCTTCCATGTGCGCTAAAATAACGGCAATGGTTTGAGGAGACTCATCTTTAATAAAGTCTGCAAGCTGTTTAGGGTTAATGGCATCTAAATATGAGAATGCTTGTGAAGCCAACTTAATTTTAGACAATCGTGAAAGAACATCATCGGCTTCTCCTTTTCCTAAGGATTTATATAAAATCTCTTTAGCGTATTCATACCCACCCGAACTGATATACCCACTGGATTTGATTAAGATATGAAACTCATTTAAAATCGCCAATGAAGTCTCTTTATCAATCGACTTGATTTGCGTAATCGCAGTAGAAATATCTTCGACATAGTGTTTAGGAAGATGTTGGAAAATCTTAACAGTTGGGCCTTCTCCTAAGAGGATACAAAATGTTGCAACCCTCTCAATCATTGGCATCCCTTTTAAAATCTCCTTATGCTCTTCTTCTAATAAATCTAACATTCACTATGCCTTATTTTGTTTTGCAGCTTCTCGAAGTTTGAACTTCGCATCACCTTCAGTTAATAACATCTCAATCATTCCTGCAATCTCTTCAGGTTTATCATTGACTTGTTTATCAATCTCATCAATGAGTACTTCATATTTAGCAGCATCCTCTTCATCTAAACCTTCAATATTATTTAATAACTGACTTCGCACTTTTGCTTTGAGTCGTCCATGTGCTGTTTGTCGATCAAACTCATTTTCATAATCTTTAATGATTTGTCCATCATCATCAATAATGTTTCCATCTGCATCAACTTTATTGCCCTTTTCATCATAAATAACAATATCATTCTTTGCAATAAACTTTTTATAAAAAATAAAGAGTAAAAGTGTGGCAATGATATATTGAATATATTCACTGAACTCTTGTAAAATTGTTTTTACCATGGCCAGAGTATCAACAGAACCACCTTCTTCGGCAATAACATTTCCATTTGCATCCACTTGAGCTCCCGAAGTACTCACTCCACTGCTTAAAAACTTAAAGTCTTTAACTGTGATTTGGTCCCCTCGTGTTTCACTGAATCCAATGGTATCTTGAACCACTGACACAATACTGCTCACATACTCATCTTTATTTTCAACTTCCGCTAAAACGGTCGAGTCAAACGTAACCGCTGCCGTAATTCGTTTTAAAGAGGCAAATGCATTGTCTTCTTCATTAACAATACGTTTTGAAATCTCATAATTAATGATGTTTTTTGTCTCTTCAGAGGAAGATTGTGTGGAGTTTTGTCCTGCATTACCATCGGTGTTAACTTCAATATTAGATTGAACCCCTGGTACGCCTCCATTTTGTTGAACAACCCCTTGGGAGTTAGCAATATTTTCAGTCGTTTGTTGGCTTCGAATGGTTCCTTCTGGGTCATAAATCTCTTCACGTACATCTTTTTTAATAAAGGCCAAATCCACGGAAACTCTCGCAACTACTTTTCCCATACCTACAATGGGTTCAAGCAGTGCTATGATTTTGTGTTCATAATCTTTTTCAAGTTCTTCTTTATACTTGTTTTGCATTCGAACTTTGGTATGGTCCATCTCATCTTTAGAGTGTTCAAGTAAAGAACCATCTTGATCAATCAATTTAATGTTTTCTGCCGTTAAATTAGATACAGCTGAAGCAATAAAGTTTTTAATCCCATCAATTTGTTTTTGGGTCAGATAAATACCTGGTTTAATGGTTAACACAGCTGATGCGGTTGGCAATGTTTTTCTTTCTGTAAAAATCGTATCTTTAGGAATCGCAATTTTAACGCTGGCTCGCAGTACTCCCGAAAGAGACTCTAAAGAACGAGAGAGTTCCCCTTCAAGTGCACGTAGATACTTCACTTTGTTTTCAAAATTGGTTGTACCTAAAGAGGATTTTTCAAAAATCTCCCACCCCGTGTGTTTATTGGTTGCTGCTTCACTGGTCACTAGCTTGATTTTTGCAATGTTAATAAACTCTTTACTGGTTCGAAGCGTTAAGGTATTTCCTGAACCAATGACTTGAAAAGGGATTCCTGAAGCTTCAAGCTCACTGCTTGCAAGCATCACTTGATTTTTGGTTAAATTGGCTGCAATCGTATAATTAAGCTTCTCATCTTGAGCTTTAATATTTGACCAAACCAAAAGACCAATGAGTAAAACAAAGAGAATCGAAAAACCACCAATGATTACTGCTCGTTGCGAAGCATTAAGATTATTAATAAATTTAAGCAGTTGGTTCATATATTGTTATTCCTAGTAATCATTATTGACTTTTTGATGACGAATCAATGACGGTTTTCATCCATCCTGAATCTTTTTTAATTGAGGCTTGCAGTGCGTTAAACAAAACACTGTTTTTAGACATTTCACTCATTTGTTTATCTAAACTGACGTTGTTTCCATCATTTTTTTCAATCAGATTAGGTACATTCACTACTTGAGGTCCTGTCTTTTTAGGTTGTGTTAAATCAAATGGAATATGATTTTGATGTGTGGTTGCAAGTTGTAAATCATCCTTGCTTTTTGCTTTTTGAAGTTCATCTTCAAAGACTAAGTCTTTGGTTTTATAATCTGGAGTATTGATATTGGCAATATTTCCAGAGATTACTTTTTGTCTCTCTCCTCGAAAACTCAACTGGTTAAATAAGAGTCCGCTGACATGACTTGCTTCCATTAATTAAACCCTTTCATTAGTTCGCTGTTAGTTTATCCATCATTTTAGAGTTCATCTCTCCAATACCCGTAATCGCTTTTTGTGCTTGTTCAAAACGTCGGTGCGCATCAATGAGCTGTACCATTGCTGTCACAGAATTCACATTTGATTTTTCCAAGACACCTTGCTCTGCTGCGGTTAAAGGATCTTCTACAGCATTATAATTCACAAGCGCATTCTCTTTAACTCGAAAACCATTTTTTCCTACATTTTCTAAGTTATCGTAAGTGGTTTGCGCAATACCAAGTACAGCAGCAATATTGACACCCTCTTCAACTTGAATGGGTTCATTCTCTCCATCAAGTACAGGATAGTTATTGGCATTTACAAGTTGGTCATTGACCACTTTAAATGAACCATCACGTGTCAAATGAATTTCTCCATTAGGTGCTTGCACTTTGAAAAAGGTATCGGGTTGTTTTAAAGCAAAATCCAATGCATTGGCTGTTTGCACCATTGGTCCCATTTCACTGTTGATAAATCGTGCGTCCAGTTTGGGTACATTATTCATAACCACATTGAGTTTAGAAGTGGGTTTGTTTTGTTCCACTGCTTTATCTAAATAGTTGTTAAACGTGCCTTCTGTTAAACCGGTTTGTTTATAACCATTGGTGTTGGCATTGGCTAAATTATTAGAAATAGTATCAACTCGATTAAGTTGGTTGATCATTCCTGCTGCTAATGGATACATGGCTTATCCTTTATTTGTTGAACTCTTGAATTAACGCATCTAAATCATCCGCACCTACAACCTCAGAATCCCCATCACCGTGAATATACTTCGCAACAGCAATCTCTTTAACTTCTCCTTCTTCTTCAAAAAGGTTATTTAAATAGGTGCTGAGTTTTCGAATCACTGACATTACTCGTTCAATTTTTTGTCGGTTAATATCATGAAATTGCATCAACTCCATGGCTTCAAAGATTTGCATATTTTCTGCATCAAGTTTCGATGAAATATCAGCAGTAACAGCCTTCATATTTTCTGCCTCTTCAAGCCGATCTTTAAAAACGGCAATATTGGGAAACTTTTTTGACAATGAAGTTAACAGTTCAACCTCTTTGTCTAAAAACGCATCAATGTCTTTTTTATTTTTTGAAATGGCATCGTTTTCGTCCAACACAAAACTTAAGACGTCAAAAATCTTACTCGCTTTTTCCTCACTGTCATTTGCAACTTCATTAAGTTGGCTTACTACTTTTGTATTCGGCTCTACTGGCAATGGGAACTCTCCCTTATTAATTTTTTCGCTTGTCCATGATTCAGCTTTTTTATTGAACTCTTCATCATCATCGTTGTTGTCATCTATCTCTTGAATGAGTTCCTCTTCTAACTCATCTGTAGAGACATCATCCATTGATATCAATTCTTCATCTACGCTGCTGGTTTCCTCTTCAGACTCATCTTCAGGTACTTCATCCTCTGGCGTTGGCATGTTGTCAATCTCATTAAGTACATCTGTTATATCATCTTTTACATCAGGAGAAGCTAAAGTCTCGTCATTGTCACTCTCAACTTTCTCAATTTCGCTCTCTTGAGCTGATTCTTCTTCATCTTCAACTACGGCAGTCTCTTCTTCAGGGGTTTCTGAATTGGTTGCAGCAATCAATTGTTCGATGTCATCTTCAGACATAGAAGCACCGCTTTCCTCTTCTACTTCTGTACTCTCTTCAGCTGGTTTCTCTTCATCTGAAATATCCAGACCATTCATCAACGCTTCAATTTCTTCTTGACTCATACTCATTGCAAACCCCTTATTTTAATACACCGTCAAGTTTTTCTTTTAGTATTTCTGCACTAAAAGGTTTGACAATATAGTTGTTAACACCTGCTTTTAAAGCAGTAATAACTTCACTTTTACCACCTTCAGTGGTAATCATAATTATTGGTATGCTTTGATGTTGACCTTCACTTCTTACTTTTTTAACCAGTTCTAAACCATTCATATTGGGCATGTTCCAATCTGTTAAGATTACATCATATTTGTTACTTGATAATTCTTTCCACGCTTTTAATCCATCTTCTGCTTCATCGAAATCATCTTTGGTAAACCCGAGTTGCTGTACTACGTTACCTATAATTCTTCTCATAGTAGAACTATCATCAACAATAAGAATTTTCATCTTTTTACCTTTAGCAGCATTTTTATAAAATTTGCTACATTATATTTAATTTGATTTAAATATATACTTAATAATTTAAAAAAAATTGAATGCTAATTTTAATCTAACTTTAAAAGTTCTTTAAATATAATCTTACCATATATGGAAACTGACCTAAAGGATGCAACATGATCAGAGGTTTATACACAGCTGCAACAGGAATGACAGCGCAACAACATGCCATTGATGTCACGTCAAATAACATTGCGAACGTAAATACCATTGGTTTTAAAAAAGACCGAGCCGAGTTTCAAGACCTGATGTATGAAACACTCAACTACACTTCTGGTCGAACATCTCAAACAACAATCAATCCTACAGGTATTGATGTAGGTTTAGGGGTTCGAATCTCTGGTATTCAAAAAAGCTTTTTAGAAGGGGATTTAAAAGAGACAGGGAATCCTTTGGATATGGCCATCGAAGGAAAAGGTTTCTTTCAAATTACTCTGCCTGATGGAGAGATTGCCTATACAAGAAATGGGGCTTTTAAACGAGACAGCGATGGAGCTTTAGTCAATGGAAACGGATTCAAATTAGAACCTGAAATCGTTATTCCAAGTACGTTTACAAAAATCTCTATTGCCGAAGATGGTACAGTCAGTGCAGTTGATCCCGTCACAGGTGATACCCAAGATTTGGGTCAAGTGACCATTGTTGACTTCGTAAACCCAGCAGGACTTGCACCTCTTGGAAAATCTCTTTTCCAAGCAACTGACGCTTCGGGTGACCCAGTAGAAGGTATTCCCAGTGAAGACGCTTTTGGAAACATCAAACAAGCATTTGTTGAATCTTCAAATGTGGCCTTGGTAAACGAAATGGTTGATTTAATTACAGCTCAACGGGCATACGAAGCAAACTCTAAATCAATCACAACCACCGATGAGATGTTAAGTATCGTAAACAGATTAAAAAGTTAGTAGTCAGTTAAACAATGGATTTAGCAGAACTTAAACGAATCCGAAAAGAGAACATGCTTGCGCATAAGAAAAAAAAGCGTGAGTATTATCTCAAACAAAAGCTTGCAAAACAACAAGCAAACAATGCACCAGTCAGACCAGAAATTGACTATTTTAAAGAATTAAACGGAGACTTTTTTACTCAAAAAATCAAAGAGATTGCCAAAAAGCAGAAATCTCATGTTGATAGCCGTAAAGATAAAATTGTACAAAAAATCAAAGATTATAAAGAACAAAAACAGAAGTATTATGAAGAGAACCGAGAAAAACGACTGCAATACGATAAAGAGTACCGTGAGAAGAAAAAAGAAGATTTAAGAGAGTATAGAAGAGAATATTATCAAAGAAACCGTGAGAAAATTCTGCAAAAACAGAGAGAAAAAAGAAAACAATTAAAGAGTTCAAATGGCAAATGATACAACAAATGAAAATCTTGAAAATAATCCACTAGAGAATGAGTCTTTAGATGAGGATAATGTCAATATTGATGACATTGAAGGTCTAGAAAAAGATATAACATCTTCATCTGACAATGAAGAGGAGTCTGCTCAAGAAGAGAAAAAAGAGATTCTTTATGATGATGGTCCAAGACTGGAAGACAGACTACAAGCCATTGAAGACAGCATTGAGAAGAAACCTCCTGTACAAAATATTCCTGAAGAAGAACAGTATGTTGAAGGCACCGAACTGCCAACAAAAGAGTCTACAACACAAGATGATGATGTCGAAATTGTACATCACAATGAAAATGACGAAAATGATAACCAACTGCCTCAAAAACAGAGTTTAAAAGAGAAGCTCCAAGATAAGAAAAATCTGGTTAAACTTTTGATTGCTGTCTTGATTTTACTTTTAATGATCATTACCCTCATATTTATTTTTTTACCTGGTAAAAAAGAACAACCCGTACAAGCAGTCATGCCTGAAAAACCAACAGAGCAAACACAACAAGTGCAAAAACCAGTTGTACAAAAACCAACGTATGAATTTAAATTGGATCATATTAATGTCACTCGTGTCAATAAACAGCTTGAAAAACTTACAAAATATGAACTTCTTGGCATGAGTGAAGAAGAGTATTTACGACAAGAGAAACTCAAAGCTGAACAAAAAGCCAAAGAGGAAGCCGAACGTTTAGAAAAAGAGCGTCTGGCAAAAGAAGAAGCTGAACAAAAAGCCAAAGAGGAAGTTGAACGTTTAGAAAAAGAGCGTCTGGCAAAAGAAGAAGCTGAACAAAAAGCCAAAGAGGAAGCTGAAAAACTTGCAGCTCAAGAAGCAAGCCAAAATGGACAAACGCAACAAGAGCAAACCAATACTAGCAACACACAAAATGATGCGACATCACAACAAAACAGTGAAAAAAATGCCACAATACAAGGAAATACATTCTTAAAATTTGTTCATGTACCTACCTATAAAAAGACTCTGTTTAAAACAGAATTGGCAAAAATTAAAGACATTGATGCACGTATTAATCCCTGTAGAAACACTAAAAATTTTATAGAGATTTTTATTGGACCATTAGATAACAATGAGCAATACTCTGATATAGTAAATGCGTTACAACAAAAAGCAAACTATAAAAATATCACGATGTTAGAACTGACCAAAGATGAGTTTGAAACTCGTTGTATGGTCTATTAAGAGTTTTCTAAAATATAGATACAATCTTGGGTATAGATGGTTTTATTCTCTATATCCACTTTAATTACATACATAGGAATGTAAGGTATTAAGAAGTTTTTTGGAAGCTCTTTTTCCACTAATGCAGATGAAGTAATCACTTCAAAATAATCACTGCTTGGAAGTCGTTGGATGTCATTTACTACACCCAACTCAAGCTTTTCATTATCTACAATTTTACAACCAATCAAATCAAACCAAAAAAACTCATTCTCTTGAAGTTCACAAGTTGCTCTGGTTTGTTCAATGGTTGTAAACAGTTGCAGATTTACAAGTTTTTTTGCACTCTCTACATCATCAATGCTTTCAAATGTACAAATCCCTCTTGAGGCATTATAGGACTTAATGGTTAACGATGTTTTTCTATTGGTATGAAAAGAGATGCCTTTTCTAAATTGTTCAGGAAAGTCTGAGTCTAAATAGACCTTTACAGTGCCATCTAAACCAACAGTTTTACCTATTTTACCAATGTATATATCGTTATTATTCACGTTTTGCCTATTATGTTATTCGTTTGCTAAAACTTGTATTTTGTAAGAAATACCATCTTTTGCTTTACATCCATTGGCCATGGTCTTAATGGCATTAATCATGTTTCCATTTTTACCAATAAGTTTACCAATGTCCGCACTGTTTGCATGAATAACAATCTCTGCAAAAGTATCGTCAATGACCTCTTTTGTCACGGTGATTTCTTCTGGAAAACTCACAATTAATTTTGCGTAGTTTTCAATAAAGTTAGTGATCATGGTGAAAACTATTTAGCTGCTAGCTTTTTAACTTTTTCACTTGGTTTTGCACCAACACTTAACCAGTAGTTATATCTCTCTTCGTCAAGCTTTAATACTTTTGGCTCAACTACTGGGTTGTAGTATCCAATTGATTCAATCCAACCTGAATCTCTTCTCTTTCTAGAGTCTGTTACTACGATTCTGTAAAATGGTTTTTTGTTTCGTCCCATTCTTGTTAATCTGATTACTGTCATGTTTTTTTCCTTTTTATTGTTCAATTATAGTATTGAATTCTAAACTCAACTGAGTTTACAACTCAATACTATTTAAAAGTTTATCGTGGTAAGTTTGGCATTCCGCCGGGCATACCTTGCATTTGAGACATCATGTTTTGAAGTCCTTTCATGCCACCTTTGCTTGAGAGTTTTTTCGCCATTTTAGAGGCATTTTTAAACTGCTTCAAGATTTTATTGATTTGCACTTCTGAAAGTCCTGAACCTGTTGCAATTCTTTTCTTTCTGCTTGGGTTCATTAAGCTTGGATTTTCTCTCTCTTTTGGCGTCATAGAAGCAATCAATGCTTTGATTCGTTTAAGCTCATCCGAGTTTTCAAAATCCATATCTTTTAAAGGACCCGCCATTTGTGAAAGTCCGGGAATCATTCCAATAATTGATTTCATGCTTCCCAGTTTTTTCATCATATTGAGTTGTTCTAAGAAATCATTGAAGTTAAACTCACCCTTTTTAATTTTTTTAGAGACCTCTTTGGCTTTTTTCTCATCGATGATGGCAGCTGTTTTTTCTGCAAGACCTTCCATGTCCCCTGCTCCCATAAGTCGAGAGACAATTCTGTCTGGAATAAAGACTTCGATGTCGGGCATCTTTTCACCCACACCAATAAATCTTAAAGGAACTCCTACTTGGTGAGCGATTGAAAGTGCAACTCCCCCTTTGGTATCCCCATCATATTTTGATAAAATCACCCCATCAATTCCAATTTGTTCTTTAAATGATGTGGCTGTTTTGGTTGCATCATGACCCGTTAATGAATCTGCAACATAAAAAATTTCATTAGGAGAGAGTGCTTTTTTTACATCTGAAAGTTGTGCCATAAGCTCTGCATCAATGGCCAGTCGACCAGCTGTATCGACTAAAAGAACATCATAGTGCTCTTTTTTTGCTTTCTCTTGGGCTGCTTTTGCGATTTTAACGGGATTTTTTTCATTGTCATCAAAGTAGATATCGACTTCAATTTGTTCAGCAATTTGTTTGAGTTGTTCCACTGCTGCAAGTCGTTGTAAGTCACACGCTGCAACGAGTACTTTTTTCTTTCTTAGTTTCAGATAGTTTGCTAATTTACCAGTGGTGGTGGTTTTACCACTTCCTTGCAAACCTGTCATTAATACGGTCGTAGGAGGTGTATTTGAAAACACAAATCCTTGGTTTCCATTGGTCGTTAAAATATTGGTCAGTTCTTGTTGAAGTGATTTTAAAAATGATTCTTGACCAATTCCAAGTTGTTTGGTATTGAGTTCAACATTAGTAATCAATTCTTTGGTTGTTTTATGGTGAACATCGGCTTTTAAAAGTGATTTACGTAATTCAGTGGTTGCTTTTTTTAACGCATTCGCGTCATCTTTAAACCTGATTTTACTGACTGCATTTTTAAATGATCCGGTTAATACATCAAACAAAATAACTTCTCCATTTTTTAATTAGCTTGGGATTATACAAAGATATTTCTTTATAACAGTTTAAGTGCGAGATATTTTAAGTCATATTTAAAGTTTATATTTTATAAAAAGCCCTTAAATTGGACTTTTTATATTTTAAGAAGCTTAATTTAAAATTAATTTTGTCCTAAACCAAAGACATTGAACTCTCGTGGTTCTCTTGCTTCAAAGCTGTAATCAAAAATCTTAGTGATTTTAGAGTGCAGTAATACTCGCTTGATATTTGCTGATGGTTTTCCATAAGTGGCATCTCCAATAATTGGAAGCCCTAAATGGTTTAAGTGTACCCTGATTTGGTGCGTTCGTCCTGTGTCAATGACCACTTTTACTTTAGACTTATTCCCTTCAACAAAAAGTGGATAAACCGTTGTTTTAGCCGACTTTCCATTCTTTAAATCAATTTTACTTTTTGCAACCCCTTTGGTTTTAATCGTTAAAATTGGTTTGTCAATCTCTAGCTCTTCAATGACTTTACCTTCAACAATCGCCACATACTCTTTATAGACATTGTTATTTTTAAACTCTTTGATGGCTCTTTTTTGAAACGCTTCATTTTTAGCAAACAGCATCACTCCACTGGTCTCTTTATCCAATCGGTTCAGCAAAATATACTCAGGATATTTTTTTGAGATTTCATCAGCTGTTAAAAAAGCAGGTTTATCCACAACAAAGATATCATCATCTTGGAAAATGACTTTTATGTTGGCGACTTCTTTGACTATAAAACGAGTATCCACACGAATCTCACCTCGTGCAATTTGTACTTTTTTATTTCCCACATAGACCAAACCTTTGTCCATGAGCTCTTTGGCTTTTGAGTTTGAAATCCCCTCTTGTTTAGCCAGCAGTTTGTACGCTTTATCGTATTGCATTTATTTCCTTTATAATAGGTTCTACTGAACCAATATCCACCAGTTTTGCTTGTGGTAACTGGTGCACGTTTTGTAATACCTCTTTTAGTTTATCATTTTCAACCAAGGTATAGTTTTGAATCGATTCAAAGAGCGGTTTTTGGTTAAAAATCGCTTTCCCACTGATGATTCGACAATTAAAAAAGGCAGGCTCCACAGGATTGTGTCCCCCGATTTTTTCAAATGCCCCACCTAAAATTACGCAATCACTGATGGCATAAATATTGATCAACTCACCCATTGCATCAACCAATACAATATCACTGTTAAAATGTGTTTCTTGTGAGTATCGGTGATAACTCAGATTATACTTCTTGGCATAAGCTTGCATTAACTCATGTACTTGCTCAAATCGTTCAGGGTGTCTTGGTACCACAACCAAACGTCCTAAAGAGGCATCAAAAGCTTCTAAAATAATCGCTTCCTCTTTGTCATGTGTGCTTCCAGCAGTGATCATAAACCCTTCTGGTTTGACTAACGCTTTGCTTATTTTTGGAAGTTGTGCCAATTTGATATTGCCAATGACTTCCACATCACTTGCACCCAACTCCATCAATCGCTCTTTATCCAATTGACTTTGTGCGTAGACTTTATTTACGTGTTTAAAGACTCTTTTGTAAAAAAATGAAAATCGTTTATACGATGCATACGATTTATCTGAAATGCGTGCATTGATTAAAAACGTTTTCGTCTTTTTAATTTGAGCCCATAAAAAGAGCATATACCAAAGCTCTGCTTCTAACACAAAAAGTGCTTTTTGTTTGTTTACCCAAAAAGGTAAAAAAATTTCAAAAGGCAAATAGCGTACTTGCGCTTTAAATTTTTGTGCCTCTTCAAATCCTGTGTTGGTAATCACAGAGATGTTGACCTCTTCATCCAGACTATCTACGATGGGTTTTAACGCTCTTACTTCACCAAATGAACAACAATGAAACCAGACTCTTTCATCTGAAAAAGAGGGATTATTGCGTAAAAAAAATTTGGCTGGAATGGCGTGTTTGTATTTTAAAGTTCGTGATTTGTAGATGAGATATGGCAAAGCTAAGAGGTAAACGAAGCTTGCCAGAATGTAGTAAATAACACTAAAAAGGCTCAAATTAAGCCTCTTCAGTTTCTACTTCTTTATAAAGAATTCTTCCACAGTGAGGACAGTTAATAATCTCTTCTGCTTTAATGACTTCTGCGTATGTTTTGTCATTGATTTTCATAAAGCATCCACAACATGCTTGTTTTTTAACTGGAACCACAGCACTGTCTTTAGCCCATCTTCTGATTTTTTCATAGAACGTTAAAATTTTATTATCAAATTGCTCTAACAGCACTGAACGTTGTTGATATACATTGTTTCTGTCTTTGTTTAAATCTTCAATTGCATTGTCCACAGCCACTTGCAGTTCAGAAATTTGTTCTTTCTCTTCTTCAAGTTTTGCTTTTAATTCATTAAGTTGTTCTTCTTTAGCAACTGTTAAATCATCCAATCGTGCAATCTCTTCATTGGCAAATGAAACTTGCTCTTTTGCAATCTCTTCTTCAAGTTGTAAAGCTTTTAACTCTTTTTCATTTTGAACATCATGATGTTTTTTACTGATGTCTTCTAATTTTGTTTTTAATTCAGCTAAGTGAATATTGTTTTTTGTTCGCTTTGATTTTAAATCATCAATTTCTGCATACGCAGCATCGATTTGAGTAGAAATCGAGTCAGCTGTTTGTAAAAAAACTGATAATTTTGCTTTTTCATTCTCAATTTGTGGTTCAAATGCACTGATTTTGCCGTCATATTTTGATAACTGTACTAACTGTTCTAGGTATTTATTCAACCGTTTCTCCTTATAAATGAAACATAAATGGATTTTTTGAAGCTGTTATTATAGCTTGTAATTTATTTTTTTTCAAATATTCTTCACAAAGTCCTAAAAGAAGGGGTGCGAAATATTTTTCACTTTCATAGTGTCCAATGTCAATTAATGAAATTCCTCTGCTTTTTGCTTCCATAGCATCATGATATTTAATATCTCCCGTTAAGAAACAATCTGCTTGCACTTCTGCAATCATTGACATGCCTGCACCTGTGATGAGTGCAACTTTTTTCACTTCGTCACTGCATTGTACCACTTTGGTGTACTCTAAATTCAATGCACTTGAAATATGAGCATGAAATGTTTGAAAAGATTGATTTACATTGGCATAACAGATATATCCTTCATGTTCAATCACATCTAAGCCTAAAACCTCTTGTGCCACATAACGATTCAGATGCGTCACATCAAAATTGGTGTGCATGCAAATCAAAGCTATCTCTTTTTGAATCAAGACTTTTAAAAGTTTGGTCGCATATGAGTCATAATTGACCTGTTTTAAACTTGAAAAAATCAAAGGATGATGCGTGATGATTAAAGAGTTAGGTTTCACCTCTTCTAAAAGCTCTTCATCCAAATCCAAGCTGATATAGACTCGTTGAACATCATCATTCATATTCCCTACAAGTAGACCTGAGTTGTCCCATTTCTCTTGCAGTTCAAACGGTGATAGCTCATTTAAAAAAGCATATATCTCTTTTATTTTCATTCTTTTCCTTAATGCTTGACTCATCTCTCACAACGATTGATTTCGCGTCACTCAACTTCAATCGATACGAAGCTTCGCTTCTAGTTCACACCTGCCTTTTGTGTAAGTTCTTAACTTACAAACAAAAGTCAAAAAGAGCTGAAAGACTCAATCAATTGAGTCTTTCTAAACGCTCTTTTTCCTGCTCTTTATATTGTACTGCACACCCTTGTGCCAGTTCACGCACTTTTAAGATGTAGTTTTGTCGTTCAGTAACTGAGATTGCTTTTCTGGCATCGAGTGTGTTAAAGGCATGTGAAGCAATCATACATTGATCGTATGCGGGCAAGGGAAGTTGCGCCTCTAAACATCGTTTACACTCATTAAATGCATCATCAAAGTGTTGGAATAACATCTTTGTATCGGCAATTTCAAAGTTGTATTTTGAGAACTCAATTTCACCCTCTAAGTGAATATCTTTATAAGTTGTTACCCCGTGTTCATTCTCATTCCATACAATATCAAATACCGTATCAACCCCTTGAAGATACATTGCTAATCGCTCAGTTCCATATGTAATCTCTACAGCAACAGGATCACATGGAAGTCCACCTACTTGTTGAAAATATGTAAACTGAGTTACTTCCATTCCATCAAGCCAAACTTCCCAACCAAGTCCCCATGCTCCAAGCGTTGGAGACTCCCAGTTGTCTTCTACAAATCGAATATCATGTTTTGATGTATCCAATCCTAAAAACTCTAAAGATTGTAAATATAAATCCTGAATGTTTTGTGGGCTTGGTTTAATGAGCGCTTGGAACTGGTAGTATGAACCTAAACGGTTAGGATTCTCTCCGTATCGACCATCGGTTGGTCTTCTACTTGGTGCAACGTATGCCACACTCCAAGGTTTTGAGTCCAAACTTCGCAACAGTGTTGCAGGGTGGAATGTACCAGCCCCAGCAGGTATATCATACGGTTGTACGATATTACACCCTTGATTTGCCCAAAATTCTTGTAGTTTTAGCAGTAGTTGTGAAAATGTAACCATCTATTTTATCCCTAGTTCTTTATTTATTTTTGCTTTATCAAAACCACAAATCCATGTCTCATTGATGAGAACAACAGGGGCACCTTTGCACCCATGTCGTTTGCAATCATTTAAAGCGTGTTTGTTTTTAGATACATCAACGATATTAAATCGTATCTTTTTTGATTTTAAATAGGCTTTCGCCTCGTTGCACCATTTACAATTTGGCAGTGTAAACAGTGCAACTTGGTTCATTAAAGAATAACTTCAATCTCAGCTGAATCGGCTTCAACTTTTTTAGATTGAACCACTCGGTCCTCTTTAAGTTTAATCGCCAGCTCTTTATCTGTGATTGCTAAAATTTGCATTGCAAAGTATGCTGCATTTACTGCACCACTTCGTCCTAATGCAACCGTCCCAACAGGCATACCTGCAGGCATTTGAACCGTAGATAACATCGCATCCATCCCGTCCATTGCTCCACCTTTCATTGGAACACCAATAACTGGTTTCGTGGTTGTTGCAGCAACAGCACCAGCAAGGTGAGCCGCCATACCAGCAGCTGCAATAAATGCAACAGCACCTTTCTCTTCAGCAGATTTAATATAGTTTTTAGTTCTCTCTGGACTTCTGTGAGCAGAAGAGATAACAATTTCATATTTAACGTCAAATTTTTCTAAAGTATCTGCGCAGTGCTTCATGATTTCATAATCAGATTTACTACCCATTAAAATTGAAACAAAGTTCATAGATTTGCCTTTCATTAATATTATAATTTCGCCATTTTATCCAATTTTTTCTAATAACTTCATTACCTTACCCACTTTTAAACTCTGCCAGTTATCAAAATGGTATAAATTGAGTTTTTCATTTTCAAAAATAAACTTTGAAAGTGGTTTGGTTTTGTCTTTGACTTCAATACCTTTAACGTGTTCATAATAAGCAAGCCGTTGTTCCATTTTATCATTACTGAACATCACCAAGGTTGGGATAAAAAAGGCTTCAGCAATATGATACGTGGCCGTATCCACGGTCAAAATTCTATCCATTTGCGAGATAATATACGCAAAATCTCTAAAAGACTTTGAGTACTTGGTTAAATTGACATAATTATTCGCTTTCACCCCTTCAACATCCAATAACGTGACCACCATATAATCTTCAGCCCTTAAGAGTACTTTTTTTAAAATTTTTTTAGAAAGTTCTATGGGAATACTGCGTTTGTTATGCGCTGAAAAAGGGTGAAATAAGAGCAGTTTATGTTGTTTTTTTAAAGAGAGAAGTTTTTCATTCAACTCCATTTTAATTGCATAGTTTTTTAAACTGATTTCATTGTGTTTTCTGTATTGTTTTATATTTTGATAATCCAAACCAAATTTATGTAAATAGGCATCCACATAGGGCAATTCATCATAAAAACATTGATGTGATATCAAGCTGTTGTCAATATAATAATCATAACTGCAAAATGTTTTAAAACTCAATGACAACGGTTGAATAGAATGAATAAATGCAAGTTCAGACAAAATCTCTTTATCTCGTGAATAGTAGCTGTTTGAGGAAGCATTTAAATAGATGTCTATTTTCACCTCATTGTATACTGTTTTAAGCTCTTCATATAAAATACGCAAGGCAGGTATGGAAGCAACCATTTCTCCAATATCACGTCCCACTCCTCCAATAATGGCAACTGAAATTTCAGTTGCCTCTTTTGTAAGTTGTGTATGTAAAATGGCTTTTTGTTGCGTTTGTAAAAACAAAGAGCAACTCTCATTTTTAAGCGTTTCATTAAGAAAATGCGCCTTTTGGGTTGCTATTTCAAATGCCTTAATGCGTTTAAATTCATTTTGATTGCTCAATCCCAACTCAATAGGAAAAGAGTCAATCTGTCGAACTTTATTCTCATCTAAAATACGTGCTTTGTAACTCTCATCAATACGTGCAAACACTTTTTCAATGTCCAAAAAATCTTCATACGTTGTACAATATATCTCTTCATTGTCCAAAAGTGATGCTTGTTTGATCTTTTTATAAACAACCAAACTGCCATCGGTGATTTTGATGTTGACATTATTGCTTACACGAAAGAATATCATCAGTTACAGCACGCTTCCTCTTCATCATTTTCAACTCGAAGCATCGTCAGATATGGCAATTTCCCTGGCAGTTGGATTTTATTGGTGTTTCCACTATGAACAGACTCCAACTCTTTATTCGTTTCAGTCAAAATCTTTTTAAATTTCACGTAATATTTTCCATCTTCACCTTGGAAAATTGAACCAATTTCATTATCACAAGTTTCAATCTCACTGTTCAATGGAGCAAAGATTTCAATCGCTTCATTGGGATAAGTTTTATACTTACACATGAAATGCATTTCATCTTCAGTGACAAGACCACTGACTTCAAAACTTCCTTTACTTAAAGCATAGTCATGATTTTGTGAATCCATTTTATCAAATGGCCTGTGAATCAAATACGCATCGGTAAAGCCTCTGTTTTTTGTAGTGGCCAACTCTTGTTGATACTTTGAAGCATCAAAAGCATTGTTATAATAATCATCAATGGCTTGTCTGTAGGTATACGCAGTTACCGCTGCATAGTAAGGGGATTTTGTTCTCCCTTCAATTTTAATAGAATCCACAGCATCCGAAGCTAAAATTTCATCCACATGAGAAGCCAGATTCATATCTTTGGCATTAAAAATATAAGTCCCTACCCCTGGTTCTTCTTCAAGTCGAAAGAGTGTTCCATGGTCTTCATTGGCTGCATAAAGTGTGTATTGGAAACGACAATCATTGGCACAACTTCCTCGATTTGGAACGCGTCCCATTTGCACAGCACTGACCAAACATCGTCCAGAATAGGCAAAACACATTGAACCGTGTACAAAAATTTCTATCTCCATATCTGGCAATTGTTTTTTTATCTCTTTGATATCTTTAAGACTGATTTCACGTGCAGCAATGATTCTTCGTACGCCCATGTCATAATAGACTTGTGCATCCAAATAGTTCATTACATTGGCTTGTGTTGAAAGATGAATTGGAATATCAGGTGCTAATTCACGACACAATTTTACTACCCCAGGAGCAGCCACAATAAGTGCATCAGGTTTGAGTTCTGCCATTTGCACAATGTGTTTTTTCAATAAATCAATTTGTGAGTTAAAAGGAAAACCATTGATCGTTGCATAGACTTTTTTACCTAAACTGTGCGCATAATCAATCCCTTCTTTAAAACTTTCAAAGGTAAACTCTTTTCCACTTCGAATTCGTAAACTGAAGTGACTCACCCCACCATATACAGCATCTGCTCCATAAGCAAACGCAATTTTAAGTTTTTCTAAATTTCCAGCAGGGCTTAATAATTCTATTTTATTCAATCTGTAATTCCTCTAAATAGTTTATAATCAGTTATAAGTTTTCGCAATTATATCAAAAAAAAGTCTATAAAAAATAGTGTCGGCAGTTTATTTAAAAAAGAAAGGTTGGATTAAGCAAGCAAAGCAGAAGAGTTTAAAAACTCTCCCACTCATCATCGTCTTTTGCTTTTGAAGTGATGACTTCAGGTTTTGAAGGTTTTACAACCTCTTTTTTCACTTGCTCTTTTACAGGTGCTTCACTTTTTGTTACGGGTTGCGGTTTTGATGCACTTGAAGTCGGTTTTTTTACCTCTTTCGTCTCTTTAACATCGTTGACCTCTTTAACCACTTTGTTACTGTTTTTATTCACACTACTGCAATATTCTGCTTTGATTTGATCTAAACACTCAAAGAGTTTAGCTGTACAAACTTCAACCTCTTTAGAAATTTCAGCGAGTTTCTCATTTGATGCTTTGTTTGCATTCTCATTGATGTACTCTTGCACTTTTTTATGCACACACTCATGGAACTCTTTCATCGTTTTCCAATTTTGTGATTTAGTAAAGGATGTTCCTTTAGCTTCTTCTTGATCAATCCATTGACCAAAGTGACACTCAGTGCACGTTGATACTTTCCATGCAGGTGCGTTTTGATCCCCTACTTTTGCAAAATTCACATCTTTAAATGAGATATGGTCGTTTTTAATTTTTGAAATTTTAAAGACCAAGTCAATATCACAAATCTGTTTCTCTTTATTTTGGTTAAAACTTGCTCGTTGTGCAATCGCATTTAAATCTGTAGAGAGTTTTCGAACCCCTTCAGTTAATGAACTGATTTCATTGGCTGATGCAGCATTGACTTGCGTTGCTCGGTCTAAAGCATTAATCGCATCATTGATTTGAATGATACCTGCTTCTTGTTCTTTACTGGCTGTTGATACATCTGAAATCAGACCAATGGTTTCACCAATTTTACTGTTTAAGTCCTCATAACCTGAGATCATATCATTGGCAATGTGTTTACCTTCATTGGCTTTAAGCGTCGCATTTTCAACAATGGCTTTAATCTCTTTAGCTGCTTCAGCACTTCTTGAAGCCAAGTTACGTACTTCTTGCGCAACCACAGCAAACCCTTTTCCAGCTTCTCCTGCAGTGGCTGCTTCAACCGCCGCATTCAAAGATAGAATATTGGTTTGAAAAGCAATTTGGTCAATAACCGTAATGGCATCATTGATTGAGCTGACTTGTGTATCAATATCTTCCATCGCTTGCGTTGTTTTTGTTGCAAGTGATTCCCCTGTGGTTGCTGAGTTGGTTAAATCATGTGCCAATGAAGACATACGACTTACATTTTCACTGCTTTGTCGGATATTACCAGTAATTTGCTCTAACGCAGCAGCTGTTTGCTCTAACGATGCCGCTTGTTCATTTGCTGAAGTGGCTAATTTATTCACTTCTTGACTTAAAATACCCGTATCCGAGTTCAATTTTCGACCACTGGTTGTAATCATCGCTAAAAATTCAGAAACCGTGTTTCCAATAAAGGATGTACTGGTTGCAATTGAACCAATGATACCATTGGCACTGTGATGCTCTTTGTCAGAAACCGTATAATCAAACTTAGAGTTCCCATACTCCACAAGAATGTTGTTAATCTCTTCAAGTTTTTCATTGGTTTTTTCAATCATATTATTGATGGAATCACGCAATTTTTTCACTTGTGGATTATCAGATGTTTGATGTACTTTATAGACATAGAATCCATTATTCACTTTAGAAATAACATCTTCAACTTCAGCTATGACTTTTTCATCTTGAAGTGCATTTCGTTTTAAGTTTTCTAAATAACCATTAAAGCTGTCAATGATTTTTCCAATCTCATCATCATAAATTTTCTTAATGCCATTGGTTCTCTCTTCAGGATGCGTAATCAAGAATTGGATTCCATCATCCAGCTCTTCAAGTGGTTTGATGATGGCTTTTTTCACTAAATAATTGAAAATAAAATACAACAATACAATAGAAGCTATCGTAATTCCTAAAATCAAAGTAACGATATGAGCAATTTGGTTTTGTGTTTTATTCTCCATTGCCAGAATCTCTTCTTCAATGTTATCAACATACTCACCTGTACCAATGATCCAATCCCATTGCGCAAATTTTTGTACATAAGAAAATTTAGGTTGAGGCTTCTCTTTGCCTGGTTTTGGCCACATGTACTCAACCAGCCCTCCCTGCGGATTTGCAGAGGTTACTTTCACCATCTCATTAAATAAAAATTTTCCATTTGGGTCTTTCGATTTTGAAAGATTCTTTCCATTTAAAGCAGGTTTCATAGGGTGCATAATCATTTTTGGTTCAGAATCATTGATCCAAAAATACCCATCTTTCCCATATCTCATCTCTGAAATTGTTTTTAAAGCCTCTTCTTGAAGTTTGGCTGTTACGTTATCAACATATTCACCTGTTCCTACAACCCAATTAAAGGGTTTAAAGAGTTTTACAAATGAAACTTTATCTTGTGGTTTTTCAAATCCTGGCTTTGGCCATACATAATCAACATACCCTTCTCCCTTCTGTTTTGCAACATCAGAGAACTCTTTAAAGATTTGTTTTCCATTTTTATCTTTGAAATTGTACAAATCTTTCCCATCAAGTTGGGGTTTAATGGGGTGCATAACAATCACTGAATCGGTATCATTAATCCAAAAATACCCCGATTCACCATATCGTGTAGCTTTAACGATATTGACGATTCTTTTTTTCAATTCAGGTGTTGACATTTTTCCATTATATTGGTTGTATTCTCCCTCTATAATGGACATAATAAATCCTGTTTGTTCTTTTAAGTAAGCTTGAACTTCCAGTTTAACTTTCTCTTTTGAAGTTCTTTGGTAAAAAGAGTCAACGGTTTTCATTGCTAAAGAGACATAGTTTTTAAGTTCCGCTTCTTTTTTAGCATATGCTTCTTTTTTAAAGCTTTCGATATTCTCTGCTGAGAGTTGTTTTATCGAATAAATTGTGTTGGCTGCAACAACTAGAGAAACAATAATAATAGCAGCTAATGCTAATATTGTTAATTTAAGTTTTATAGATACGTTACTGAGCACACTTTCCTCCTAATACACCGTAAAATGAAATAATCTGGCTATTCATTTTAGCTGTACTCATACTTAAAAGTCAAGGAATGACACGATTTTTACACAACTTTAATCTTTTTTGAAACTAAAGCTATTTTCATGCTACGATACGGGTATGAAAGTCACCATAATACGAGAATGTAACTGTACTAAAAGACTCAGTCTTTCCAAAGAGGCAGAGTTGCCTTCAAAAGAATTGGCCATGCAAAATGCCCAAAAAAAGTGTGCCATTTTAAAGCAAAAAAGCTGTCAAATGCACACTTTTTTTATCACTGAAGAAGAGGATGAAATCTGCATTGAATCCAAACTCAATACAGACAAGATAATCTAAGCTTCGTTGAGCAGATTCGAAGCAAACTCTTTTGCCTCTTTGGTGATGTTTTCACCACTGATCATACGAGCAATTTCATTGATTCGTTCCTCATGGTTCAATGCTTTAACATGAGACTCACCATTGTGTTTATCCACAAAGAAGTGCTGATGTGCCGTAGAAGTGAGTTGTGGTTGATGAGAAATGGCAAAAATCTGATAGCTCTGTGAGAGTTTAGTCAACACTGTGGCAATGGCTTTGCTCTCTTTCCCACTTAAATTGGCATCAATCTCATCTAAAAACAAAATCCCTTTTTCACCCATCTCAAACTCACTGATAGTCGTTAACAGTGCCAGTCGTAGACGGTTAAATTCCCCTGAACTTATGGTATCTAGGTTGACTCCGTTAAGCTCAAATGAAATCACATCTGCCCCTGATTCATCCAACTCTTTTTTTTGAAAATGAATCGTAGCATTACTTAAATACAAATATTTTAAGTAATCATTGATTTTAAGTTCAATACTTTTTGCTGCTACTTCTCTTTTAGAAGTGAGTGTTTGAGCCAATTGTGTGATTTGTTCATGAAGAAGTGTATATCTCTTTTGCAGTTGAGACTTTTCAAATGAGATATTCTCATACTCTTCAAGCTCTTTCTCTTTTTGAACTTTATAATCCAACGCTTCTTGTATGGAACCAAACTTTTTTTGTAAGCTTGAAAGTTTTTCGATTCTATCAAGCACATACTCAATATCGAGCTCTTCAAGCTCACCTAAGGAGTCATTAAACTTTTCAAACTGGTTATTGACTTCATTGATTGCTTCATCAAAAAAACTGCTGTCAATTTCAAGCAGTTCTAAAGCGTATGATACATGTGCCGCATTGCTGAATATATCAGACGCTTTTGTGATGGCTTCTTGGATTTTATCTTTTGAAGAGAGGTTTCTTTTAAGAGCACTTAACTCTTCATACTCTTCTACTTTTGGGTCTACTGAAGCAATTTTCTCTATCTCAAACTTGGTAAACTCTTTTAAGTCTTCAATTTTGGCTTCATCTTCTTCAATCTTTTTAAGCCTTACAAGTGCCTGTTTATACTCTGTAAATGTTACATTAAACTCTTCTTTAAATACACTAAACTCTTTGTCATTGAGTTGCAAATAGTGGTCTAAAAAAGAGACCAACTTTGCACTTTCAAAATCACTGGTGTCTTTGACATGCAAAAATTTTACAAAACGTTTTGAAAACTCAAAGAGATTCTTTTTGGACACGGTTTGGTTATTTAAAAAGTATCGCACTTTATCTTTTTTGGTTGCTTTAATGATGATATCATCATCATTATCAAGCATAAACGCTTCATCTTCAATGTGTGCATTTTCGATGAGCACTTCTCCCATTGAAGCTCGAAACTCTTTATAAGCAAACAAAGAGAGCAAAGCATCCATCAAGATCGATTTACCGGCTCCACTGGGACCTGTAAAAACAATGAGTCCTTTGTTTAACTCCAACTCTACACTTTTAAACGATAAAAAGTCTTCAATATATACTCGGTTAATCATACGCTTAATTTCCCCATTGAAGTTTTTTATTTAAAACTTCAAAATAATTTCTCTCTTGTCGGTGAATCAACTTGGCTTTGGTTGAAGCAATCTGAATTTTAATGCTCTCATCTTGTTCAATCTCATAGATATCTTGGCCATCCACAATCACCACAGCACCTAAACTGTCAGTCACATGAAACTCTATTTCAAAATCCACAGGCAAAACCAAAGGGCGTTGCGTTAAACTGTGAGGTGCTACAGGTGTTACAATAAAAGCATCGGTTAATGGAAAGACCACCGGACCACCTGCAGAGAGGTTATACGCTGTTGAACCCGTTGGAGTTGAGATAATCAAACCATCACCATAATAGCTGTTAAAAAGACGCCCATCAATCTTCGCATCCACTCTCAGCATATTTGAAATCGATTTTCGAGAAATGACAATATCATTGAATGCCACAAAACTTTTTAAATTGGCACTGCCTTTTATCATCATTCGATTATCAATTCGGTACTGATCATTTTTAAGTTTTTCTAAAAATTTTGGTAACTCTTCAGGCATGATGTCTGTTAAGAAGCCCAAGGTTCCTAAATGAATTCCAAGTACCGGTAAGCCATACTCAAAGCTTCGTCGAACCACCGAAATTAAAGTTCCATCACCGCCAACTGAGACCAGAAAATCAGAGTTTTTACACAGTGTTTGAAAATCGACCCCGTTGTCCTCACCAATCATTTTTGCACTGCTGGCTTCAAGTTGTACAGCAATATCAGCATGCATAAAAGCAAGCTTTATCATCTCATACGTCTCTTTGACTTCAGGTGAGCTTGGTTTTAAAACAATCCCTGCTTGTCTGACGCTGGGCAGTTTTTCATTCGATTTGGTTGTTTTCATTCCTATCTTTCATGCAATGCATTCTGTTTTGTTTTTAAAATAGGTTTGAGTAAAAAATCCAAAATCGTTTTTTGCCCCGTTACAATATCCACACTGGCAATCATACCTGGAATAATGGGCAATTTCTCTCCATTTTTTTCCAAATAATTTTTATTGGTTTTTACAACCACTTTATAGTAACTCTTTTGATCTTTACTCTCTTTATCCACAATAGAATCCGCAGAGATTTCAATAATCTCGCCCTCTAATCCACCATAAATAGAGAAGTCATACGCTGTGATTTTTACAATCGCTTTCAAACTTGGGTTGATAAAAGCAATATCTTTAGGGTCAATTTTTGCTTCTACTAACAAAATGTCTGAATCAGGCACAATCTCTATTAAATCCATTCCTGATTTTACAACACCCCCAATTGTATTTATATTAATTGTTTTAATAAATCCATCAACGGGTGATTTAACTTCGGTTTTATCCAATTTATCTTTTTCAGAAACCAAAATCGATTCATACTTTTTAACATCGGCATTCACTGTTTGAAGCTCTTTTGCCACTTCCCCTTTGAAATTTTCAAGCTTTTCAAGAATTTTATTTTTGGCTTCTTGAATAGAGAATTCAATTCTTGGTATAGAGAGCTCTGTTGCTTCTACTTCACCATCAATGGCATTGAGGTCTTTTTTAATCGTAATAAGCTCAATCTTAGACTTAGAACCTGATTTAACAAGTCGTTCAACTGTCTCATACTCCTCTTTTACAAGCTCTTGTTTCCCTTTAAGTTGTTTGAGTTTGCTTTTTTGTTCAACCAACTCTTGTACCTTTTGTGCCAGTTGTGTCTCTAAGACTTTCAAAGAGTTTCTAAACTCTTCTACTTGAGTGGTATAAAGCTTAATCTCATTGGATATAAAATTTGCGGCATTCTTTTGTAACTCATCACTGAACTCTAAAGGTTTAATGGGTCGTTTTGGATTAAGCGCGTATTCTGCTTCTAATCTTATTTTACTGACCAAATTTTTCCAATAAAGTTGTCGATTCTCTTGTAAAGATGCTTGAAAACGTGTTGTGTCAATTCGCATTAACGATTGCCCTTTAGAGACATGCACACCCTCTTTAACCAAAATCTCTGATACAATTCCTCCATCAAGATTTTGAACCGTTTGAATCTTTTCAGAAGGGATAACTTTCCCCTCTCCTCGTGCGAGTTCATCAATCTCAGCAAAAGCTGCCCATAAAACAAAAATGACAAAAAAACTGATAATAAATATAAATAACAAATCATAATTCTTATTCACTCGTGCATTGGCTTGTGCATGAAGTGAATGCACAAAGTTTATATCAGATGTTGACATGACTTACCCTTTTTTCTTATTGCCAGAGAGTACTTTAAGCACTTCTTCTTTTGAACCATCAGCAATGACTTTTCCATCATCCATGACAATTAAACGGTCAACCAAGGAGAGTACAGATGGACGATGTGTCACTAAAATCAACGTTTTATCTTTGACTATCTCTTTCATTCGACGTTTAAATGCCTCTTCAGTTTGCCCGTCCATTGAATTGGTTGGTTCATCCAAAATCAAGATTTTAGGGTCGGTTAAAAGGGCACGTGCAAGTGTAATGGATTGTCGTTCACCTCCACTTAAACCTTCACCTCTCTCACCCACAATCAAGTCATACCCAGCATCATGTTTTCCTAAGAAGTCATGTACTCCAGCAATTTTGGCTGCTTTTAAAATCTGTTCATCGGTTGCAAACTGCTCCCCAATGGTAATGTTATCTTTTACTGTTCCCATAAACAAAAAAGCCTCTTGTGGCACACACCCAATCGCTCGTCGTAAATCCACTGGGTCAATTTGTCGAATATCGGTTTTATCAATTAAAATCGAACCTCGTGTTGGTTCATACAAGTTCATCAAGAGTTTCCACAGTGTTGATTTTCCGGAACCAATCTTTCCAATAATTCCTACTTTTTCACCCTCTTTAATGGTAATATTCAAGTTTTTAAGTACATCAAAGTTCTTCCCCTTATATGAAAAAGTGATGTCTTTAAACTGAATATCCCCACTTAAGTCTGGTCGACTTAAATATCGTTGTGCATCGTTTCGCTCTACTGGCATGTTCATAATCTCATCAATATTATTTAATGATAACATCGTTCTGTCTAAACGTATGATCATTCCCACAATTTGTGAAACAGGAGCAATAACACGACCATTTAACATCATAGATGCAATAATGGCACCCATGGTCATCTCCCCTTCACTGGCTAAATAGACGCCTACAATTACCACTGCAATATTTGAAAACTGAGAGATAAAGGCTGTAAAAAAGGTAACCACTTGTGACAGATAGTGTGCTTTTTTACCAAAATATGAAGTTTGATTAATCGAGTTTTCCCAGTGTGTTCGCATACGATTTTGTGCTCGAACACTTTTAATAATCTCCAAACCTGCAACCGTTTCAGTCAGTGTCGTTTGTTTGATTTGATCCTCTTTAGAAGATTTAGCCACCGTATCTTTGATGGGTTTTTGCATATAATATGAGAACGCAAATGCGATAAACACCGTAAAAATTGAGATGTACCCAATAGGGCCACCAATAAAGAAGATAATGGCAATAAAAATCACAATAAATGGTAAATCTACCACCGTTGCGACCGTGGCACTGGTAAAGAACTCACGTACACTTTCAAACCCTTGTAATCGGCTTACAAATTGTCCTGTTGAAGCGGGTTTAGCGTCCAGTCGTATGTTCAAAAGTTGGTCGAAAATTTTACTGGACATTGTAATATCTGCACGTTTTCCTGCAATTTCAATAAAATGAGCTCGTAAAAGTTTAAGTATAAAGTCAAACACCATCACCACTAAAATACCAATGGCCAATACCCACAGTGTATCCAAGGCATTATTAGGTAAAACTCGGTCATATACATTCATGGTAAAAAGAGGTGTGGCTAAAATAAACATGTTAATGACCAATGCAGCAATGGCTACTTTGATATAAATAGGTTTATTTCGTCGCATGGTTCCCCAGAACCATTTTTTAGGCTGTTTTACAGAGATTTCACGTGAGAGTCGGTTATCAAAATTATACGCAGGTTTAATGACCAATAAATATCCATTGTATAACTTTTCAAGTTCATCAATACTGATTTTGGTTTCACCCAGACTTACTTCAGGCATCATCACCAACGCTTCATTCTTTTTTAAATCCAAATCAAGAAGCACACATGATTTATCGCTGCCCAACATCATCACAGAGGGCAATGCCAGTTTAGAGATGTCTTTAATATCACGTTTGACTGTTTTTGTAATCAGGCCTATTCTTTTTGCCGATTGAGTGAACATTCTTGGATTCATTACAGTGTTATATACAGCAAGTCCTGAAATTAAAGATTCAGCAGAAGCTGGACGTTCATGATATTTTGAAAGAAACAGCAGACACTCTAAAAGAGTATCCGTGTTTCGGATATCAGCCATATTATCAAGTTCTTTATTCAATTCTTCGTTATTTGTTGTTTCCACAGTTATTCCTCAATCACATTACTGTATTTATAAAAAAGTCTGATGTGTTTATCTACTCTCTCGACATAAGGCTTATTGGCTAAAAGATTGGTATCGAGTTTTATCAATGAGTCAAAAGCATCTTCATATGTTTTATATGCTCCATAAATAATTTTAACATACTTATCTTTTTGTCCAAAGCGATACGCCACGGCATTGTGTTTAATATTGTTATCCTCGATGAATTTTTCATAATTCAAACTTGGATTAACCGTTGCTAAAATAATCGTATAATATTCACCTTTTTTCTTTGAAATCACATCTTTAAGTGAGTATACACGATGCTTTCGCAATATTGTACTTGACAAAGATGTATCATTGGTCAAATCGATATTAAACTCTTTCATTTGCTCTTTAAAGGCTTTATTCTCTTCAGGTTGAAGTGTTGATTTCTCTTTTTTACCTTCATAGATTTCATTCATTAAATTATCAAGCATCTCATTGATTTGAAGCTCTTTTTGCTCCTCTTCATTCACAACAGGTTCAGGTTTTTCTTGCAATAAACCAGAAAGATCATCACTGCCTTTATTCCCCACACTCTCTTGCAATAACCCTTCCAATTCATTCTCTGTTGAACCTAATTGATCCATTGAAAGCGCCTCTTCAGTGTCCACTTCAATTTTTTGACACTCTTGTGTTTGTGTAGCGACAATCGTATCACTCAATCGACTTGAGAGCATCATAAGTTGGTAATACGCCGTGTACATTGTAAACTGCTCTTCTATGAGTTCTGTTTTGGCTCTGAAAAGTTCTGCTTCATTATTTAAAATATCAATAAAGGTTCGTGTTCCACCCAAGAACTGCTCTTTATAGATTTTAAGAATCTCTTTATTTTTTGCTACATAGGTTTTAAGGTATTGTACTTTTTCTTGTGTATTCACATAAGTATTATAGGCAATCTTGACCTGCTCAATAACCGCATTGGTCGTATCATCTAACACCTCTTGCGACTCTTTTAAGAAGATTCGCTCTCGCTCATACACCGCTTTATCTTTAAAACCATTAAAAAGCGTATAACTCAACTTTAACTTTGCACTGGTGATTGTTGATTTTATTCCCTCATCTTCCAACTCTTTATCAATCTCTTCAGACAATTGCACAGAAAGCACCGGCAAAAATCGAGACTTCTCTTGGTTTAAAACCTCTCGTTGAGCATTCAAAGCTTCCACTTGCGCCAAGATATCATAATTAAATTTCAAGCTTGCATTGATGCTCTCTTTTAAAGATTCAGGCACTTTTGAAGCATCAATATTGGGTCTACAAATAAAACCTTCTGGTTTTCGTCCTGTCATTTTTTCAAAGGTACTTTTTGCACCCTCTTTGTCGGTTTTCATCTGAATATATTTAGATTGTGCGTAACTCAGTTTTGATTCCACTTGAATCCTGTCAAGCACTTCACCACTGACCGCTTCACTGTCTCGTGCAATGGTTAAGTAGTTTTCATGCACTTCAAGGTTATTTTTTGACAATTGTTCCAGCTCTTCATATTTTACAAGGTTCAAATAACTCTCAGTGACCGTAAAAACTGCATCTTCAATTTTGGCAATATTTTCAATCCGTGTTTTGTTATAATTGAACTTTGCTTCACTTACTTTGGCATTGGTTAAGCCTCCATCATAAATGGTTTGGTCAAGCATCAACATAATATTATAACCGTTTTGATCCAATTCCGTTTTATCTCGACCGTCATAAAACTCTTTGATGGTCTGCTTATCTTCTAAATACGCATCCAGTGAAATGACAGGCAAATAACTTCCTTGTTCTTCATCGACATAGAGCCTGTACGCCTTCATATTGGATTGTAAGGATTGAATCTCTGGGTTATTGACTAAAGCGCTTTGGATTGCTTCTTTGATGGTTGTAGCGTGCAAACTTACAAAACATAAAAGCAATAATACACTTTTTCGCATTTCTCTTCTTTCTTCTCATAATTTAGGGCTATTCTAACTAAGTTTAGATAAACAACCTCTAAATATCTCATGTTTTTAAATGGTGATTTTTGATAATTTTATAACTTATATTAATATTATAATATTATTTTCTTTACGAATTGATTTATATATCTGAAAAGATAGCTTATATTGTCCCGTTCCAAGAAGAGTTTATGACCTACAATAAGTTCATAGAGCATAAGAAATTGTCTTGACTCTAAAGTAAAAAAGCCCAGCCTTTCGGCTGAGCTTTTTCTAAGGAACGGACCTTTTCGGTTCTTTCCAGAACATCGAAAAGCTCGTTAATAAACTTAACATTAAAAAAGGGCATGCTAAACGCACACCCTTTTCTATCGCGCCAACTGTGAAGTTAGCATACGCCCTTCCGGACCTTTTCGGTTCCTAAAAGGAACATCGAAAAGCTCGTTAATAGCGATAAAAGCCAAGAAATTGGCTTTTATTTTACGCTATTAACCATTTCTCTTTTTGATGATTTCTTCAGAAACGTTTTTAGGAACTTCTAAATATGAATCAAATAACATAGAGTATGTTGCTCTACCTTGAGACATAGATCTTAAGTCTGTAGAGTAACCGAACATTTCAGATAATGGAATCATTGCAGTAACTAATTTAACACCAGCTCTGTCGTCCATTGATTGAACTTGTCCTCTTCGTTTGTTACAATCTCCAATAACGTCACCCATGTACTCTTCTGGAGTTTCGATTTCAACTTTCATGATTGGCTCTAAGATAACTGCGTCTGCTGCAGCACTTCTACACCCTTGTTTGAATCCCATAGAAGCAGCCAATTTAAATGCCATTTCAGATGAATCCACGTCGTGGTAAGAACCGTCATACAGTGTAACAGAGATATCAACCATTGGGTAACCAGCAAGGATACCACCAGCCATAGCTTCTGCACAACCTTTTTCAACTGCAGGAATATACTCTTTTGGTACAACCCCACCTTTAATTTCGTTGTTGAAAATAAAGTTTTCTTCGCTACCAGACTCTAATGGCTCGATTTTTAAGTATACATGACCGTATTGACCTTTACCACCAGATTGTTTCGCATATTTGTACTCTTGGTTAACAGCATTTTTAATGGTTTCTCTGTATGCAACTTGTGGAGCACCAACTTCAGCTTCAACTTTGAACTCTCTTTTCATTCTATCAACTAGAATTTCAAGGTGTAACTCACCCATTCCTGAGATAATAGTTTGTCCAGATTCTTCGTCTGTTGCAACTCTAAATGAAGGATCCTCTTCAGCTAATTTACCTAAAGCAATACCCATTTTCTCTTGGTCAGCTTTTGTTTTTGGCTCAACTGCAACAGAGATAACTGGCTCAGGGAATTCCATTCTTTCTAAGATAACTGGATCTTTTTCACTAGCTAAAGTATCCCCTGTAATTGTCGATTTAAGACCAACAACTGCACCGATTTCACCAGCATATAACTCTGTGATCTCTTCTCTGTTGTTTGAGTGCATTTTAAGTAATCGACCGATTCTCTCTTTTTTCATTTTTGTAGAGTTATATACGTATGTACCAGATTGTAATACACCTCTATAAACTCTTGTAAATGTTAACTGTCCAACAAATGGGTCAGTCATAATTTTAAATGCCAATGCTGCCACTTCACCTTCATCAGAAGAAGGAACAATAACAGCTTCACCATCTTGAGTCTCACCTCGAATATCAGCAACCTCAGTTGGAGCTGGTAAGTAAAGTGCAACTGCATCAAGTAAAGTTTGAACACCTTTGTTTTTAAATGCTGTACCACAAGTCATTGGTGTAATAGCCATTGCTAAACACTGTTTTTTAAGACCTGCAATGATTTCATCTTCAGATAAGTCACCCTCTTCAAAGTATTTTTCCATTAACTCTTCAGAAGCCTCAGCTGCTGCTTCAACCATTTTTTCTCGGTATTCAGTCGCTTTATCCATCATATCTGCTGGAATCTCTTCAACATGGTAGCTTGAACCCATTGCTGCATCTTCGTCCCAAACAATAGCTTTCATTTGTACTAAATCAACAATACCTTGGAAGTTCTCTTCAGCACCAATTGGTAATTGAACAGGAACTGGGTTAGCTCCTAATCTTTCAGCAACTTGTTTTTCAACGTTATAAAAATCTGCACCTGTTCGGTCCATTTTATTAACGAAAATCATTCTTGGTACTCTATATTTGTTCGCTTGTCTCCAAACTGTTTCAGATTGTGGTTGAACTCCACCAACTGAACAGAATACTGCAACTGCACCATCAAGAACCCTCATAGATCGCTCAACTTCAATTGTGAAGTCAACGTGCCCTGGAGTGTCAATGATGTTAATTTGTAGTTGGTCATTAGTCTTTGGGTGTTTCCAGAAACAAGTAGTCGCAGCAGAAGTAATTGTAATACCTCTCTCTTGCTCTTGCTCCATCCAGTCCATTGTAGCTGCACCGTCGTGAACCTCACCGATTTTGTGTGATACACCCGTGTAGAATAAAATTCTTTCTGTTGTTGTAGTTTTACCCGCATCAATGTGTGCAGCAATACCAATGTTTCTAACTTTACTGAGTGGTGTTTTTCTAGCCATGTGTAATTCCTACCATCTATAGTGAGCAAATGCTTTATTTGCTTCAGCCATTCTATGCATGTCTTCTTTCTTCTTGAAAGATGCACCTCTTTCGTTTGCTGCTTCGAATAGTTCGTTAGCAAGTCTTTCAACCATTGTTCTTTCGTTTCTTTTTCTAGCTGCATCAACCAACCATCTTAAAGCCAATGTTTGTCTTCTTACTGGTCGAACTTCTACAGGAACTTGATAAGTTGCCCCACCAACTCTTCTAGATTTAACTTCTAAAAGTGGTTTAACATTTTCAAGTGCTTTTTCAAACAGTTCAATACCCGCGTCTTCACCTCTACCATCAAGGTTAGCGATTGCACCGTACATAATTTTTTGAGCAGTTGATTTTTTACCGTCTAACATAATTGCATTAATAAATTTTGTGATCACTTTACTGTTGTAGATAGGATCAGCCATAATTTCTCTAACTGGAGCTTTTCTTCTTCGCATTTTCTTATCCTTCTACTTATTTCTTAGGTCTTTTAGTACCATATTTAGATCTTGCAACCGTTCTGTTTGCAACACCAGCTGTATCTAAAGCACCTCGAACGATGTGATACTTAACACCAGGTAAATCCTTAACTCTTCCCCCTCTAACTAATACGATAGAGTGTTCTTGTAAGTTGTGACCCTCACCACCGATATATGAAATAACTTCATAACCCGTTGTTAATCTAACTTTTGCAACTTTTCTTAAAGCCGAGTTAGGTTTTTTAGGAGTTGTTGTATATACTCTTGTACATACACCTCGTCTTTGTGGACATTTTTCTAGTGCTGGTGATTTAGATTTTTTAATCACCTTTTTTCGCTCTTTTCTAATCAATTGATTGATAGTTGGCATATTTTCCCTTTGTAAAATTTATAGAGAGTCTTTTACGATGTCGTGATTGAATCTTTTGAGATTCTCTATTTATTGGTTTGAGCTTTAAAGCGGCTCATGCTTCTCGCGGACTTTGACATATGCGTGGAGCATAATCAAAACGATACTACCATTCTAGAGAAACGTTGAGTGTTTTCTAAAAAAGTTATGGATTGTACTTAATTACACCTTAATTAACCCTTATGCTAATAAACATCTTTTGGTATAACTACACGTCAAATAGAAAAATATCTGTACTCATTTACACCAAGTAAAATCCTACAAATATTTTTCTCTTTTCCTCTATTTATTTTAAAATCTATTCATTATCATAAGGGTTGATTTCAAGAAAATAACTTAGGGGTTAAGGAAGTAGGTTTAATAGTCGGCTCTTTAATTTTAACAATTATTGGCATTGGCATTTCAATACTAATTAAAAGTGCCTCACCTGATTGTAATGCTGGTAAATAAGAAAGTGAATTTCTACTTCCTTCCGAACAAGCTTTCTCTATAACTAATCTATCCGTTTCATTTATAAGTCTATGAACAATAAATGTTCCCATTTGACTTAATGTTCCTACAGGTATATCTCGAGGATTCTGTGTAGATATACATAAAAATAAACCATGTTTTCTACACTCTTTTGCTATTTTATCAAAAGCATCTAATTCCAGGTCTTGAAAAAAATCATCAGTAATTGTCTTTTTAAGAAATTGATGTGCTTCATCAACAAATAGTACCAGTGGCTTTTCTTTAAACTTATATTGCCTTGCTTCATCGAGCAAATAGTTACCTATTGCATTTGTTAGAATTTCTCTTAAGCCTTTTTCAAAAGAAGCATCTTTTAAACAGATTATAAATAAAGTTTTTTCAGTCTGGGTTGTGTCTAAAAAATCTTCTAGCTCTTGATTAAACTCATTATTGTTGTTTAATTGTTTATTAAAACCAAAAATATTACGATATTCTAACTTTCCTCGTATATGTTCAATTCTACTAATTAAGGAACGTACATTTGCAACTGCACTACCATCATTCCCCCCAAAATTATTTATATCACCATGTTTAATGCATTCACAACCAATTTGATGTGTCAAATTACTTATATTAAAATCACTCTTATCAGATTCTATCTCTGTTCTATAAGTACCTAAATGACTATAATATTCCATTTTAGATTGATTTTCTTTTTCATATATTGACGAATCATAGTCTTCATTTTCTTGTAATTGTTTTACAAGCTTTAAACTTTTAATTGCATCTAATAATTTAGGTTTTTGAGTATTTTCACTTGGTCTAAAAAGTGCTATTAAATCCATAGTTCTTAATCTTGAGTAATGGAAAAAAGTATCTTCATCATTTGCACCAAATTTTACAGTCTTTACATTACCTAATTCGTAAAAACTTTCATACTCTCCTGTAGCATCTATTAGAATAGCTTTTGATTGATTTAAATGTAAAAATTCTTCAAGTATTCTTGAAATAGTGTAACTCTTACCTCCACCCGTAGTTCCAACGACTGCACAATGTCTACCAAATAATTGATTTGGGTTTAAGGGTAAGTCTGTTTCTAAAGTATTAGTTAGTTTTGCAATATCAAAACTCACATTATTCTCTGCTACATCATTAACGAATAATGTTTTAATTAATTCAGCTGAACATAAATATACTTTTGAACCAACTGCAGGATACTTATCTAATCCTTTATCAATTTTTGTTGAATAATAATTAAATGATAACAATAGTTCCACTTTACCCTGTGGATGAAAAGAAGAATCATAAAAAGCATGTTCACCTAAAAAGTTTTGTTCTTTTTCAGGTAAGGAAACTTCTTGAAGTTTTCCTAAAAAACCATAATTTTCACCCTCTATAACTATATAGTTTCCTACTATACCTCCTGACAACTCATCGTCATAATGCCAAAATTTTTTTAGCAATTTAGGAGTTGGAAAATGAATATTTGAAAAACTAGGTGTTACTTTAGATATATACCCTACAAACTTTTCATTTGTAAAAATATGCTTGTTCATTAACTATCTCCATTAAAATTAAGATATTGACTAGATGGTAAATAGGATACAAAATTTTTAAAAAATTCTCCAATAATAAGTACCTGACTAGTTTTCGTTGATAATTCAAATAACTTTTCAAAGTTTTCATTTAAATCTGGTTTTATAAATGGTTCAATAATTACTAAATTTAAACTTGGATTTTGATTCAATGCTTCATTAATCATAGTAAAAATATGTTTATCCGCAAAACTAAATCCAACAGTAATTAAAGTAGTTGTACCACTTTTTCGTAGTTCTGATTGAAATCGACTCATCATCTCAAAATATGGTTGTTCATAAGAAGATTCATACTTATTACTATTTGGATAAATCATCATAGCTTTATCAGGATTGCTAGTTTGAATCACATCCTTGTTTTTCTTTTCCCAATTCACAGAACCATGAAGTTTATACAAATGAAATACATTATTCGCAAAGTTTTCAGTCGATGAAGTACGACTATTTTCACGGATGACTATATCGTAATCAAAATATTTACCACTAAATTTTCTTGGTTGAGTAAAAGAGAAACCATCAATAATTACATACCCTCCTTCTGCACCAGCTTCCTCAAATGCCTTATCATAATTAGTGGTGAATATTTTTAAGCGTGATTGTTTTGTCTTACGACTTGTCAATTTTTTTATAAACTCTAAATGTATTGATTTATCTATTAATGAGAAACTACAATTATCTAATATAGTTTTTTCAATTATTTTTACTTGATTTTCTAACTCTCTATCTTCTTTAAATTCTAAAAATAGTTTTGCTTTAGATAGTACTGTTTCTAAATCCGACCTATCTCTAATATTCTCGGGAATTTCTAATTTATCTAAAAAACTACCAAAATTGAAGCTATCAACTTCTAATGTACTAATAATATCCCATAGTTCCCACATAAGTTTTCCACCAAATAGTTCATCATCTTTTGAACTACCAGCACCTGTAAGGACTAATAACTTTTCAGCTGATACAAGTTTTTCAAGAGATTTAATATAATAATTTTGGGATATTTCAAAAGCTTTTTTAGTTAATGTATTTTCATCCATAGTATCAGACAATTTATATTCAAATACTTCGTCACCTAACTTTTCTTTTAATAAAACTCCATTTATTTCTAATTCATCATTATTAATTTTAACTAGTTTACTTTTTGTACTTAAAAATATTTTATCTTCCACAATATTTCCTTATGTTTTTATCATAGTATCGTTTATTGGTCACAAAATAAATACATATTCTTTTTTTATATAATCTTTAAGATTATATGTGTCAAAACATATCACTTTTAGTTTTTTAATTAAGATTCAAAACACAAATATTCGACAATAATTTGAAATGGAAATAACAACAAGAACATCAGTCCCTAAAAACTGATTTTTTGTTTTACTTATTTCATTGTTGGAAAAAGTAAAGAAGCGTGACTCACGAAAGTGAGCACAGAAGTAGGGGAAAACTTTTGATTTAATATCAAAAGGCAAACTTCACGCGTAGATTCCAAACGTAGTTTGGCATGTGTTAAGAGAATTCCTTTAAAGATATTTCTGTAAAAAGGCATTGAGTGCATTGGCAAAGAGTGCGCTATCTTTTTGAGAAAATGGGGCAGGCCCTCTTGTCATTTCCCCCATATCACGAATATTTTGCATCAAATCTCTTACTGCAAGTCTCTCCTTGATATTATCCACCGTAAACATCACCCCTCTGTGGTCAAGTGCATGTGCTTGTTTAGCAATGACTCTGTCAGCTAAAGGAATATCCGCAGTGATGACCAAATCTCCTGCTTGCACCTCATCAACAATTTTGTTATCTGCTTCATCTGCACCCAGTTCCACCAAACGATACTCTATAAGTGAAGATTGCCCGATATTGATTCTCTTATTTGAAAAGACAAGCGTTTCTAAGCCTTTTTTTTCAATGGCTCGAAAAAGGATGGGTTTAAGTAAGTTAGGAAAAGCATCGCCATCGACGTAAAGTTTCATTTCATTCCTTTGTATTAAACTCAAGCAAGAGTTTTAGTTATAAAGCTCAAGGCAAACAGTTAAAATAGAAGCAGGAGTTTACAGATAGTAAATGACTGTTTCTATTTTAGCAATAACGTAGAGATTTGCTACAAAAACTCTTGCACTCTTCCGACTTGACCATCTTCAAGCATCACCTTAATACCTCTTGGGTGGTATTTACTGTTGGTTAAAAGCTTTTTCACTTTCCCAGAAGTCAGTTTGCCTGTGCGTTGGTCTTTTTTCAGTACCACTTTTACACCCAATCCAATGGTAATATCTTCTCGTTCTCGATGGTCTCGAATCATTTGTTGTCCTAAATTTTTTGACAGTATATCTTAATCAAACTTCTTATAAAATTGAATTTATGAATGAACCACTTATGATATTAATTGCATTAAACCTTCTTAGCTTTATAGTTTATGGCTGCGATAAATACCTAGCAATCCATGATAAACGACGTATTTCTGAAAAAAATCTGCACACGCTCTCTATTGTAGGAGGTTTTGTAGGAAGTACCCTTGCCATGATGCTTTTTCGACATAAAATCAAAAAAGTGAAGTTTATGCTCATACATTCTGCTATATTTATAGGATGGATTTTTCTGCTATATTTCTATTTTCTTTCCAACTTTTTAAACAGTTCTGTTTAACAAATTCTGTACAAACTTTACCCATATATACTTTCATTCTACATCAACACAAAGGATAGAGAATGAAAAAAAGACTTTTACAAGTTTTAATGACAAGTGCATTAACTCTACTGGGCACTTCAGCAATGGCAGCATGCAATGTGAATATTCCAAATTTGGATAATCAACAAAGAACTGATCTCAACAGTTTTGTACAAAACTCTGAAGTAGCATTTCTTAGAAATGCATATAATAGCAATGATTGCACCATTACACAAAATTTTCATCCAGGAGGAGTGCTTCCTGGTTGGATATTCAATGAATATGGTATACCAACTGATGCATTTCATACAGAAACACATCTTACAGTCAGAGTCAGAATTGCTGATGATATAAATCTAACTTGCCATGTGTTTCAAACTTTAAATAGCAATGCTCAACGCTATTTAACAACATGTGGACATTAATAAAGGAGAAAAAATGAAAAACAAACTGTTTCAACTACTCGTTGCATTCACTCTTTTTGCAACCACTTCTTCAATGGCAGAGTGTACGACAGAGGATACAGACCTTAATACCTATGTTGAAAACTCTGAGTTGGTTATGGTCAATAAGGCCTATAAACAGAATAAATGTACCATCACAAAAGGGTGGCATCAAGGCGGTTATATCCCAGGATATATTATAAAAACTTACTATCGAGATGATTTACACGAAGCAAAACGCAATGTTGAACATATTACGGTTACATTAGATGGAGACGATAAAGCAACGTGCCACATCTTTAAAGAGCTTAACCGTTATGGATTTCATGTTTCAACGTGTGAGTAAATTCTACGAGCATCTTACTGCTTGAAGCAGCAAGATGCTCTTTTAAACTGTCTTGTGTGCATACAAGCGTATCACAAAACAAGCACCCACATACTCTTTCCCCTCATACTCAAAAGTCTCATTATAGACTTGAATCAAACCTTTGTATCTTTGACGTATTATTTTATCACTCAGAGATAACCCAAGTCCTGTTCCAACAGATTGATGTTTGGTTGTAAAATAGGGTTCAAAAATACGGTTAATAACCTCAGCATTAACTCCTCCACCATTATCCATGATGCGTAACTCTATTGTCTCCTTATCTAACTTTTTGCTTGAAACAAAGATGTAGCGTTTTTGTTTGGATTGCGCAATCTCTTTGAGTTGATCTTTGGCATTGTTTAAAATATTGATAAAGGCTTGTCCCAACTCATTTTTATTGCCTGCAATGATAAGATCCTCTTCAAGGGTTTCAACCACTTCAATATAGTTGCTTTTCATGGAAGCTTTCGTCAAGCTCAAAGCACTTTGGAGTGACTCTTTTACGCTTGTAGGTACAGATTTCATATCATCTTTAATAAACTCTTTAAAATCATCAATCGTTCGTGAAAGATATTGACATTGTTGTACAACTTCATTTGAAAAGTGTATGATTTCTTGATTCTCTACATGTTCTTGCATCTCTGCTTTTAAAGAGAGTCCCGTTGCACTTGTGGTAATGATACTTAAAGGTTGTCGCCATTGGTGTGCAATGTTTCCTATCATCTCTCCCATGGAAGCGAGTTTTGATTGAGACTCCAAAAGTTTCAAAGAGGTCAAATCTTTAACGGCTAAAAGCACTTTATTTTTATCGGGCATTAACGTAAATGTCATGTTGGTCGATACTCTTTTTTGATTTTTGCCCAAACAAACCTTTTCAAATAGGTCAATTGACTTGTGTGGTTCTATCTCTTTAATTACTCTTTTTATCTCTTCTTTATCCATACTGATAACGGTATCTAAAAAGTTTGTTTCAAGCAATTTGGCTTTTGAAAAACCAAGCATTTTTTCATACGCCATATTACAATCGATGAATTGAAACGTTCTACTGATAATGGCTATTCCATCTTTACTCTCTTTAAAAACTGCTTCAAACTCCTCTTTCTGTCGTAAAAGTTTACCTTGTGAAGCTTGCAACTCTTTGTTGATGAGTTTGATTTCCCTGTTTGTATTTTTAAGCAATCGGTAACGCCATACACCAAGAACAATCAACACCAATGCCCCTGCAATTATTTGATACAACAACTTATAATTGACTACTTTTCGAACCTCAATTTCGGTCCATTTTTTAACGATAGTATCGATTTTTGTTTTAGAAATTTGATTCAAAGACTTTTCAATCACTGAGGCTAAGACTCTGTTCTCTTTTTGCGTTGCCATTGAGAGTTTTAATGTTTGTTCCAATCGTCCAATGATTTTAAACTCTTCATCCTCATATTTAGAGATATAATATTTTGCAACAGGGTATAAATCTAAGTGCATGTAGACTTTTTTACTGTTAACCAATGCCAATCCCTCTTCTGTGTTCTGCACTGTGACTGTTTCAACAGAAGGGTACTTATTTTTAATCTCTTCACTTTTAAGTGTACCTTGAACAACCGATATTGTGATATTTTTCAACTCACTTAAGTCTGAGAAAAACTTTTTATCACTCTTTCCAACTGCTACATACGACATATCTAAATAAGGTGATGTCAGATTATCAGACAAACTTTTTTTCTCATACTCCATAATAGGTATAATATTGCACTTTTTATCTTGAATAAGTTGTCGTGTATTACTGTAATGATTGACTTCAATAAATGAGAAAGGTACATCCATAATCTTTTGAAGTTCAAACAAAATATCAGCAACAATGCCTTGCGGTTTTCCATTTTCAATATGACTTAAAGGGATCACATTGGCCAAAATACACGCATTGATTGAGCGCACATCCGAGAGATACTCCAACTCTGCAAGGTTAAACAGCGACTCCCCTTTTTCAAGCATGTTGCCAAACCATTTGTGTTGCAATTTATTCAACAAATTAATATCGGTATTCATATAGGCTTTATTTAAAATAGAGATTAAAATGGCTTGACTTTTCAGTGTTGCAAAATAGTAATCATCCAGAGAAGAATTGCTGCGTTCCAAAACAAATTTGCCCACTTTTAAGTTCATAAATCCATTTTTTATAATCGTATAATTTGCAATAAACCCATCATTCATAATGGCATCAATTTTGCCTACAGAGAGCGCTTCAAGTTTCTCTTTTAATCCGGAGAAGTAGACTTTGGTGATGTTGGGATTTTTGCTGATAATCTCCACCTCCAGCCACCCTTTGGTCACCCCTACTTTTTTACCAGAAAGATCTTTTAAATTCGTGAGTTTAAAATCATTCTTTCTTTGAACAAAATGGTTACGTCCAGTTAAATATGATGATGAAAAAGAGAGACTCTCTTCTCTTTTTTTTGTCTTATAAATGGTGTGCATCAGATCAATTTGCCCATTATACAAACTCTCTAAAAGTTCACTCCAAATTTGCGTTTTATACTGCACTTTCAGACCCACTTGGGTAGCTAAAATATTGAGTAAGTCAATCGAATACCCGACAGGTACTCCATTGACATTAAAATCCATGGGTTCATAGTCATACTCATTGGATGCAATGATAACTCTTTTTTGTTTGATATATGCAATCTCTTCTTGCGTTAAATAATCAGGAAGTTGAACACTCTTTTTTTGTAGGGATTGTGCGGTGAGTTGAAAGTTTAATAAGAGAGAAAAAAAGAGTATAAAACGCAACATCTCATTCTCCTTAGGAGATTGTATCTCTGATAAGTATAGCATATCTGAATCACATTTGTATTAGTGTTTCAATACAGTACTTTAAGTTAGTAGTAAACTTATTTTACTAAAATTCCAAAAATAGACTAACAAAGAACTTTATATGAGAAAACAACTTTTCCCTTTAGCCTTAGGTGGCCTTGCCATTGGTACCACAGAATTTGTGATTATGGGTCTGCTTCCTGATGTGGCACACGATATTGGTATTACCATTCCTGTAGCAGGGCATCTTATTTCTGCCTATGCTTTTGGGGTGGTTATTGGCGCACCTATTTTAGTCGCACTCAGTGCTAAGTTTCCCCCTAAAAATATCTTGATTGCCTTTATGGTGATTTTTACACTTTTTAACTTTTTATCGACCATTGCACCTGATTACGCCACTTTGATGATGGCACGATTTTTAAGTGGTTTGCCGCATGGAGCCTTTTTTGGTGTGGGTACGGTTGTGGCAGCAAAATTAGCCAAAGAGGGTAAATCTGCCCAAGCCATCGCTACCATGTTCACAGGTCTGACCATTGCCAATTTAGCGATGGTGCCTTTAGTGACCTACATTGGACACCACTATCACTGGCGTTATGCATTTGGTATTGTTTCACTCCTAGGTATACTCACCATCTTGTTTTTATTCAGAAATTTACCTCAACAAAAAGCACTTCGCACGGTTACGTTTAAAGAGGAGTTGGAGTTTTTTAAAACCATCAAAGCGTGGCACATTTTAACGATTGTCGCCATTGGTTTTGGAGGGTTGTTTGCATGGTTCAGTTATATTGCACCTCTGTTAATTCATGTCTCTGGTTTTGAAGCAAGCAGTGTCTCATACTTAATGATGGTTGCCGGTGCAGGTATGGTTGTTGGAAATATTTTAGGAGGCTATTTAGCCGATAAAAAAAATCCCATCAAAGTTGCCATTGCGCTTCTTATTGCCATGGTGATTTCCTTGGTGTGCGTCTTCTTCTTATCTGAATTTAAAATCATCTCTGTAGCGTTGACGTTTGTGTGTGGTGCCCTTGCAGTCTCTATTGGAGCACCTATTAATATGGTGATGCTTCAAAGTGCCAAACACTCAGCGATGCTCGGAGCTGCATTTTTACAAGCCGCATTTAATGTCGCTAACTCCTTGGGTGCTTTTTTTGGAGGTATCCCGCTGTTTTTTGATTTTAATTATGCGTACCCCTCACTTGTAGGAGCCTTTATGGCATTGATAGGGGTGATTTTATGTACACTTTTTTTAAAACAATATCACACAAAAGAAGCATAACATGAGTACCATTCTTGGGCACACCATCATCGGTCAGGGAAAACGAATCATGTTAGTTTTACATGAACTCATGGGTGATTGTAGAAACTATGAACCCTCTTTTGCTTATTTAAATACCCAAGAGTTTACCTATGTTTTTCTAGACCATCGTGGTTATGGAAAATCCAAAGCCATACAAGGAGAGTACAGTTGCAATGAAGCTGCCAAAGACATCTCAACACTTATTACACATTTAGGTTTTAGAGAAGTCTACCTTACAGCCCACTCCATGTCCACCATGATTGCGCAAAAAGCAGCACTTCTTGATAAACGTATCATTCAACTCAATCTTATCACCCCTATTTCTGCTGCTGGCATCAAAATGAAACCAGATGCCAAAGAGACCATGCTTTTACAAATGCAACAAAACGAGAGCAAAATTGAAGAGATTGTTGAAGCTGCCAGTAAACGCTACAATGATACTTGGAGGCAATACCGTATAGATATGGCATACAGCTCTTCTACTTTAGACGCGCGTGTGGGTTATATGAAGATGTATTTAGAGACCGATTTTTTACACGAAGCCCAAGAGGGTATTGATGTTCCTATTAAAATCCTCACAGGCGCAGAAGATTTTCCTGTGTTCAGCACAACACACGTACAAAAACTCTTTAAAGGATATAAAGATGTTGAGATAGTTGAGTGTGCCGTAGCAGGACACTACCCTATGATTGAGTGTCCTGTTTATTTTGTTACACAACTAGAGAAGTGGTGCTCCAATTTACTCTAAATTGAAATTAATACCTTGTTCAAGTTGTTGAATCCAGACATTGTAGTTTCTATGAATATAATAACCTTGATATTTTAAATTCTCACTGCTGATATACGTAATACTGTAATGCTCTTGATCATACGAAATTCGCACTATCATGGTATGTTTTCGTATCACTTTTTTTGCTAAGATAAAACCCTCTTTTTGCTTTTTCATTAACCAATTATTCTGTTTTCCTGAGATAAAAATTGCCTTTTCAATTTCTTCTATGCTGTGCCCTTGTGCAATGGGTGCATTGATCACATCGTAAATCTTTCGTAAGCCATTATCTGTCGTTGAACTGTTCTTTTTATCTGCTTGTGCTTCTTGCTCTTTTTTCTTTAAACTCTCTGTCATCATTAATGGCGTTGCAATACCATCAATTTGATTCTCTAAGTTTAAAATCCAACCATTATAGCCACTTCGTATGGTTTCCTCTGTAGGATTATAATCTAAGTTGTTCGCTTCTAAAAGTTTAATGCTGTATGAGTTTTCATTATATGTTATAGAGATTTTTGCATCATAATAACCAGTAAATTGAGGATTAGCAGTTGCACTGAATTTTTTTCGTACTAATATACCAATAATAGTATTTGAATTTTCTTCTCTCATATTCCATCCTAAAGAATAACCTGCATCAAATATTGCACGTTTCAGAACTTCTTTATTTGCACCTTCAATAATTTTATTTTCAACGTTATAGAGTTTTACAGGACCACCACACCCTATCATGATGAGTGCAAAGAGTGCTATTGCAAAGATATTTAACGTTTTGATTTTCATGTTTGTCCTTTAATATAGTTACAAAATGTAATAAATGAACTCTTAGAATATGATAAATTTATACTGTTTTATAAAAGACTCATTATCAATAATGAGTCTTTTGACGTGGTTTATTGTAAATTAAAGTTTATACCTGTTTCAAGCTCTTTGACCCAGATATTATAATTTTGGTGTACATGGTATGTTTGATAGTGCAATTTCTCACTTGTAATATACGTAATACTGTACTCTTTTTGACTGTAGGTAATACGCACGATTGCCACGTGATGGCGCACGATTTTTTTGGCAAGAATAAATCCATCTTCTTGTTTTTTCATCATCCAATTATGTTGTCGACCTGCAGTTAAAATTGCTTGTTCAAGCTCTTTCAAAGTATGTGCTTGGGGAATAGGAGTATTCATCACATCATAAATTTCATGAAGATTTCCATGAAACTGTCCTACTAAAACCAAACCTTTACTGCCAGGTTTTTTTAATTCTGAACTCTTCAAAGATGCAAGGTTTTCTTTATCTTTGTGTGCTTGTAACTCTTTTTTTTGGAGTGTCGCAGACATTTTTAAAGGTTTCACCAATCCATCGATTTTGCTTTCAAGCTGTAAAATCCATGTGTTATAGCCTCTTTTTATCATCTGTTTTTGGGCATCATACTTCATGTTTTTTGCTTCAAGCAGTTGAATACTGTAAGAATCAGTCGTATACTCCACAGCAATTTTAGCTTGGTAATCTTTGATGGCCATTAGCCCTATGATTCTATTTGAGGATTCCTCTTTCATCATCCATCCCAACTCCTCTCCTGCATTTAAAATAGCATTTTTCATTGAAAGTGTTGAGACATCTTCAAACGTTTTTGTTTTTACATTGTACACAGAAGCAGATGCACACCCTATAATAAAGAGTAATACACTGCTTAAGAGTGCATATTTAATCCAACTCATGTTTAAACAACTCTGTTATAGACCATCTTCTGGGTTCAATGTTCTCTCTGCAATTTGTGCATTATTTTTCGTTTGAAATCTTGGCCAATAGTAATCATATATTTTGACATACTTCTCTTTGTTTTCTACAAACCACTCTTGTGCTTCTTGTGGGTTAGTGGTATACAATTTGGTTTTCTCAACCCAATTTTTAAATGAAGACATATCGGTATTGTAATTTGATGTACCATCGGTTCTTATTGGTGTAGGTGCAAAACCACCGGTACCCCAGTTTGGTCGTACAATTGAGTAGTACGTCTTTCCTGCTTTAACATTTGCAATCATAAAATCAGCCGCCCCGCCAAATGCCATAAAAACTTTCTCTCCCGGTTCTGTTTGATGCGCAATCTTGCTTCCATTTCCTAAATATCCTACAAATGACAGTTTTCCATCATTAACTTCAAATACCTCTACACCAATGGCAGCTAATACAAATGACGAACGCATAAATACAATGGTTGCTTTCTCTTGTGATGGTTGAACCACGTTATTGGGAACTTTGACCATATAACTTCCCGCACATCCACTAAAAAGCAGTGCCAAAAAGATTGATACGACGAGGTACATACTCTTTTTCATTCTCTTCCTTTAATTATAATTATGAAAGTGTAATAAATGAACTCTTACAATATAATAAATTTGTGATTTTTTAAAAACTTTTTCTGATTATAGTAGCTTTTCGATACGTTTAGCCATAACCTCATATGCTGGCGTGTTCAAATGAAGTCCATCAGTTGTAAAACACTCTTTTAGTATCTTTTGTTCACTCAAAATATCATTGAGATTCAAAAGAGTTAAACCTTGGTGCTCTTTGACATAGTGTTGTATAAATTGGTTAAACACGGTTACTTTTGTATTGAGTGCATTCATTTGCGTATACAAAAGTTGTATGATGATGACATTAAATCCATGATTATCAAGTTTTTCGACAATGGTTTTATAGTTTTCAAACACCTCATCAAGAGGCATATAGAGATTTAAATCATTGATTCCCACGAGTAAAACCACGTTTTTAGGTTGCAACTCCACCACTTTATCCATGCGAGAGATGATATCTTTGGTGGTACTTCCATCCACACCAAGATTAATCACTTTTTTTGAAACAAAGAGTTGTTCCCATTTGGCACGTGCGAGTAAAGAGTCGCCTAAAAACACCACATCAATATTGTTTATCATCACTTCTCCTGCACTTTGTTTCTGTCTATATCATAGTCTTTTCAGACTAAAAAAAGAACTCATTTGATGAAAATTTGTTTTGAGTGCTTGGTGCTGTTTCAATTCGTAGCCCAATTTTATCTCATTACAAACATTAAAAGTGAGTGTTTAGATGAAGTTCAAGGAAGGAAAATAAAGTGATGAAGGAGCATACAAAAAGTATGTGACTGAGTAAATTTATTTTTCTGACGCTAAGATTCGCTCAAAACTCACTTTTTAGGAAGGAAGTAAAGAACGGTTTCATAGATGCCCTCCATATAATGCCTTAAATATACATCATAATCTGCTCGTATCCCCAGTACAATCTGCGGTACTTTGTACCAATCTTGTGCTTGATGATAGATACACACAGCTAAGATGGGATGAGATTTTAAAATAGTTTGCTTTGCTCCTTTTAAGGCTGCTTGTTCTGCCCCTTCAATATCGAGTTTGATGTAATCAACTCTGTCTTTTATGAGATTATCCAACGTGTCTGTTTGTAGTGCTTGATAGTTGTGGTCGCAGTTGTTTTGAGCTTCTTGAAATTGCTCAACAGTGGTTGTGGTATCACTCAAACCACAGTTGATAAACTCAATATTTTTTAACTCTCCAAACTCTCTTTTGGCGATATTGATGTGTAAGTTATTGGGCTCAATACAGTATATCTTTTCATAATCAGGGTAATTTTTGATAATCTCTTGAAGCGTATCTCCTACATACGCACCGCCATCCACAAAACGGATGTTTTTGATATTAGGAATAATATCTTTATCAAAGTATTGAGCTTCATGATTGTTCGTAAAGCCTTGCATAAATCTAAAGTCATAGGTGATTTTAAAATTCAAAACCTTCTCAAAAATTCGTTTTGACTCTTCATCAAAGAGCAGATGATAACTCTTTTCATACTCAGCTTTATTATTTAGAAAATCCTCTTTAAAATCAGCCATAAACATGGGATCAGGAAGTTGAAGAGTGCCGTATTTATATAAAGAGAGATAATTGAAATTTTCATAACCCAAGGCATCCAGACTCTTTTTAATTTCCAAAGGACTGCCACTTGCAGTTGAAAGAATCAGAGCATCTTTGGGTACATCTTCTATTTGTAGAATCTCTTTTTTACGCGAACTTTGTACTCGAGTAAAATCATCAATGATGCCATCAATGGCTACTTCTTTTGCAATAGATTTGGTGTATTTATTGATGCCTAAAATATACTTTTTCTCTTCAGAGCTGTACAAAAAGCGCTCTACTAAGCGTTTCTCCTTTTCATTGATATAATCAAACCCAACCAAATTCACCTGCATTCCTTTTTTAAGTGCATAAGTATAACAAACTTCAACGTAAAACTTATCTATGCTATAATATCAAATACTTAAATAAAGGCTACATCATCAAATTTCATACACTTCCCATTGAAGAGCAATTCAAACTTTTCTGCGAGCAAAACAGACCCAAAGATATGGAGCAAGCCATTGCTTACTTCACTGTGTTTGGAGGGACCGATGTTGTTTTGGATATGAATTTACCACTCACAACTTTAATTGAAACACACATTTTAAACCAATATAAGTTTCTACGAAATGATATCAGTAAACTCACCGATGGCGATGCTTTATTGCACTCAATTTTAAGTGCATGTGCTTTAAGTGATCGACGCACTAATGCTGCATTTAAGCGAGCCAATGTCTCTTTTAATGAAGGTATTGACTGCGTAGATGAATTGTGCGATATGAAACTGCTTACGCTTGAAACCACTGTTCGATTGCATCCCAATCAATTTGATGATGAAAACGTTTCAGAGAAAGTGCTTTTTGTATCACCTTTTTTACGTTTTTGGTTTGCATTTATCTCGCCACTCTTTAAAGGGATTAAAGAGGGCGATTACAGTGAGTTTTACGAACGATTTAAAAACAGAGAGCAAGAGTTCTCTGATTTGATTTTTGAACAACTCTGTCATGCCTATATCAAAAACTGTTTTACGCAAGAGAGTATTAAAAAAACCAAACGATACTGGGATGATGAGTATGAACTTGATTTGTATGCCAAAACACAATCAGGAAGAATTGTTATTGGAAGTTGTAAATACCGAGACAGTAAAGTGAGTAAAAAAGAGCTCACACGACTTCATGAAGTATGTGAGGATTTAGATTTCACACCAGATATTACTGTACTGTTTGCAAAAAAAGGCTTTTCAAGTGAACTTAAAAGCCTAAAAGGTGAACACCTCAAACTCTTTACCACCAAAAGTCTTAAAGCCTTGTTATCATAAAGTATGCATAATGAGACTTCGTTTTGGTACCTTTAATCTTTTTCAATTTGTGGCGCCCCCTTTTTCATGGTATATCAAAAAAGATCAATTCACCAATGAAGAGTTTCAAGAAAAAAAAGAGTGGGTTAGCCAACAAATTAAACGTATGAAGTGTGATATCATAGGCTTTCAAGAGGTTTTTTCTATTGATGAACTTCAATCTTTATGTAAAGATGCAGGCTTTAACTATTTTGTTACAGTCGATAAACCCACCGTTGAAAAAGAGACGATTTTTACCTCCACAGTGGTTGCACTTGCCAGTAAATATCCCATCAAAGATATTCAAGAAATCCCCGTACACAAACCCACACTCAAAGAGCACAACTACAAAGCCAAAACTGTTTTTGCACGCAAACCTATCAAAGCACTGATTGAACTTCCCAATCAACAAAATATTTGGCTTTATGTGTGCCACTTAAAGTCCAACCGTCTCAATGAATTTGAGTATACGTTTAAAGAAAAAGACAGCTTGGCTTTTAAAAAAAAGCAAACCAAAACAGCTTTAAAAGACCGCTATTCAAACGCTTTACGGCAACGTTTGTGTGAAGTAACCTCTTTATATTATGATATAAAAAAGCAGACACTTCCTACTGTATTAATGGGAGATATGAATGACAAACAATACTCGATTTGCTTAGAAGCATTAACAAACAGTGCATATTATGATGAAAAGAGAAAAGAATCACTTCTTATAGATGCCTACACACTTCATACCCCAATAGAGTATAACCCTCACCCTGAAGCAAAAGAAGTCAAACGCACCCCTACAAGTTACTATCAAGGGTATGGCAATATCATTGATTATATTTTTATCACCAAAGAGTGGTTGCCTACATTTAAAATCACAAATTATGAAATCCTTGATGAACATCTGCAAAAGCACAAAGATGGTTCTTTACTGCAAAGTGACCATGCTCAAGTGGTATGTGAAATCAGCTTAAATGCTTGACAATCCCCTTTAAAAAGACTACACTGTAATTAATTCTAAAAAGTCTTTTTATCACTATTTTGGCTTTTTTCTAAGGTCAGATATGCATATAATTGAACTCACTCGTGATGAATTTTTTGAATCCGTACAAAGCATTGAAGACTACGACAGTTTAAACTTCAGTAAGCACTGTTTGGATTGGTGGGACAACTATTTTAGCTGGACAAAATTCCCTCCTTTGTGTTTGGTCGATGATGAAGAGGAACACGTTTGTTATCTTTTTTACAATATTTCCAAAGACAACCAATATCTCACCATTCACAACTTATTAACGCCCAAGGCACACCGATACAAAGGCTATGCTAAGATGTTGTTTGCTTATCTCTTTGAAAAAGTAGCTGATCAAAATATTGAACGGTTTAAAATGTATTGTGTCTCCTCATCCTTAAGTTTTTATAATAAATTGGGCTTAGAGTATTGGGGTATTAATGATCTGGGACAATACTATTGTGATTATAAAATGCCCAAAGAAACCATTGATGAAATTCCAGACATTGTTAAAAATGCTTCGTTGTTTGAACTTGGAGATAGTGCCATTTTAGGTATTTATGAAAAACTAAAAAACAATGGTCAAGAGTTAGAAGAGAAACGTTGGGATATTTATGAAGAGATTTTAGAAAAATTCCAAGACCGTTTTCATTTTGATCAACTGTGTGAAAGAGTGGAGAGTATCAAATCTTAATATTAAAATACTCTTCTAAAACCTCTTGGCGATTATTTTTGCACACTTCCCAGCTCGTTTTTTCACCCTCTTTTTTAACACACAACATCTCATGCGTCAAGGTCATACGTCCATCTTCAAGTGCTTGAGTGACTAACATCATCTCCTCTTGTGAGAAGATTTCATCATCCACATCTTCAAAAACACACGCAAAGTCAGAGACATATTTGGGCTCTTTGGTAAACAAGTAACGTGGAAGCCACCCTTTGTGTCGATGATTAACTAAGAGAGTATACACCCCCTCTTGATGCTCTATTTTATACTCATTGTTCTCAGCAATGGCAATAAACATCTCATCGTGTAAAGGCATGGGTTCTCGTACATTTTGACCATTGGCCACATCCACAAGGTATTCATCATCGTTCAAGGTAACTAACAGTGCTAAATGAGGATAATCAAAGCCAATATAGGTCGTATCAGCAACTTTAGCTAAAATCATAATCACATCAAAACCCAACTGTTGTAACACATATGCAAACAAAGTATTGGATTCATAACAAATCCCTCCTCGGCTGGAGCAAACAATCTTAGAGTAGATATCTTCAAGCTTTACACTGAACTCTTTTTTCAAAGCCAAATCAAGATTTTCATAGGGTACATTTAAAATGTAGTGTTTAACTAAAAGACGCAGTGTCTCTAAGTTAGGTTTGTACTCTTTTGTAGGGTCAAGTTTGATTCGTTCTAATATTTTTGGGATTTCTATCATGCGTTATTATAATACCTTTCACAAAAGAGTTTCTTTAAGACTTCAAGCCTCTTTTTTATACGTTAAAACCTGTTTTGCAAAGCCAATATTATAAAAGAAAATAACTTTAAATAAAAATGAAATTTTTGTTTTTTTCTCTTGCGAAGTATCCAATACTAAAAAGCTTAAAGGTTCGAGTTCTTCAGGTTCGATACTTATCTCTAAAGGTTTCAAAGTTTTCATCATATTCATGATTTTTTTATACTCTTTTGGATTTGTTCCTTGTAACATATCCCCTTGTTTATCTTCTTTTTTCAATGCGGTAAACAAAGCAGTGAGTGTTGGTTTATAAATCATTTTATTCCAAGTAATTTTCCCTTTAGGGTAGTGAAACGTGCTGCTTTGTTTTAAAAGAGGATTGACTTTTTCAGCTTTGATACTTTCAATGAGTTGTAAAAAAAAGTTCATACCACCCAATTGGTTAGCATATTGCAGTAACTCTTCATGCATAGCTTGTTTGACACTGTTGTCAAGTGCGTTAAAATTCATGGTTCTCCATTGTTTAATATTTTTAGAAGTATATCTAAAAACTCAACAATTAAAGCGGTTCTAAAATTTTATTTTCAAGTTTATAAATTGTAGGGGTGAGTTGTTCGATAAAACTTTTATGATGAGAGACAATCACCATTGACTTTTTAATGCCATTGAGGATCTCAATAATGCGTTTCTCACTCTTTTCATCCAAAGCATTGGTGGGTTCATCCAAAAGCAAAATTTTAGGTTCTAAGACCAAAAGTCCAGCTAAAGCCACAATCTTTTGCTCTCCACCACTGAGTTCAAAAATCACACGCTCTTTTAAGTGTTCAATGCCTAATTGCGCTAAGACTTCATGGGCTTGTTGCATTGCATCATCACTGTTTACCCCTCGAGCTCGCAAGGAAAACATCACGTCTTCAATCACCGTAGGGCATAAAAAGTGATTGGTGACATCTTGCGGCAAATAACCAATATCATTTCGATAGATTTTAAAGGCCTTAAGGTCAGTGATTTTATTATGAAAGATTTCTAAGTATCCTTCACTTGGTTCTTGTACACCTGCAATGATTCGAAGAAGTGTGCTTTTCCCACAACCATTAGCCCCAACAATGGCCACCTTTTCTTCATGCCCCACATTTAAATTAATGGCTGCGAAGAGCGTTTTTTCACCACTTTTATAACCCACTTCTCTTAAATTTAATGAACAACTCATATGGCCAGCCCTTTTAATAAAATCATCATCGCAACAAGCAGTGCTAATGCATAATCTAACATCACAAGTTTTTGTGCTTGTAGAAGATAAATCTCTCCATGAAAACCACGTGTTATCATGCTTTCTTGTATGTGTTGTGCTTTTCGAATCACTTTAATAAACAGCAGTGCAAATACATTGCCGTAAGTTTGATAGGTAAACATGGAAGTCGTTGCACTAAAACCTCTCATTTTCATTGTTTGTTTTACATTTTTCAATTCACAGAAAAGATACTCAATTAAAGAGATCGTAACATAAAAAAGTGCCACAAACTTTTTGTTCATCTTTAAAGCATAACAGCCTCGTACAATATCATACCCTTTGGATTGATAAAACAAAAAAAGATTAAAAAGCAGTATTGCATTGGTTCTTAAAAAGAGTTGCCAAGCCTCTTGATGGTCTTGAAATAGAACAAAAAGAACTAAGAAGATAATAAAAACATTCAAAAGTAACAGTCGTTTAAAAATCGCCAGAAGATACGCTTTATGCACAAATGCTAAAAAAATCAAGGGGATAAACACATATATTTCTACTTCAGAAAAAGCAATGCTTACTGAGTACAACAATGCAATAATAAGATTAAACCCCTCTTTGCTCACTTCTTCACTCGTTTTAATAAAATAAAAACCAAAGCAATGAGGATCAAAGCTAAAATAATTTTAAAATAATTGCTCTCTTGCTCTTTTTTTTGATGCTCTTTGAGACTCTCTTTGGTCAAATGATCCACCACGACTGCTCGATGGGCAGCATGACCTCCAATGGTACTGACATGAATATCTAAACTGGGATACTGTGATTTAAAACTGTATTTCCCTTCATCATTGAGTTTGGTTTTTAATACCACCGTTTGGTTGTGTTTTATGACCAAATCACACCTTTTACATGGTGCAGCATTGGCAAAATAAGAGTATATTTCTACATTTTGTTTTTGAGTAGTGATAAAAAGATTAATTTTATGTGCCCAAACAAAACTCACACCTAAGCATAACAATAAAACAATACGCTTCAATCTAAACCTTTAATATATTCGAATATGTTTTTTGAATAAAAAGCAATAAAAACATGCTGATAATTCCTTCTATAAACATGGTAATAATATTGACACTGAATATGGTGTATGCCGCCCATTCATACTCTTCTTTTGAAAAATATAAAATTGCTGTTAATAAAACTGTAGAGAAAAATGCTCCTAAAAATCCTACTAAAAAAAATCTTATTTTTTGATTTAAATTCTGCATCCAAGCACATCTGTACAGCTCGTAAACTATCCATGCCGGTGCAGCCATAATAAAGAGATTCACCCCGACAGAAACCATGCCACCATAACCCAATAACAGTGCTTGCAAAATGAGTGCCACCGCAATGGCTAAAAAAGCACTTCTCCCTATTAAAACACCTATGACGCCTACAAGCAGAAGATGTATTTGCGTCACTCCCAAAGGGATATGTATAAATGAAGCCAAAAAAAACATTGCACTGCACGCAGCTGTGAGTGTAATTTTCTCTTCAGGTATCTCTTTAAGTGCTTTGTATAACACATAGATGCTCACAGCACTTACTGCTGCTGTGGCTTCTAATGTTAAAACACCATCTGCTATATGCATTTAAACCTCTTTTAGTACGCTTTCACCCAAATAAGTGCGCCATTTTCAATTGGATACTCTTTTCCATCAGAGTGTTTCAAACTTCCTTCTTCAATCAATGCTGCGAAACCCCACCAACCTTTATGATTCATGGTAAAACTAAAAACACCATTTTCATCGGTTTTCACTACTTGTGTAATGTGTGCATCAGTAGGTGCTTTAAGTCCAAATTCATTATAAAGTTCGACTTCAACTTCAACATTGCTCGCTGGTTTACCATTATGCAACACTTTTCCTTGAAATAAGTTTCCAGCATACAAACCAAATGGTTTTGTCATCGGAACAATCTCATATTTAAGTCCTACGGGTTCATCCCATCCATCTTCTAATCCAAATGAAGAGATAATCAATTTTGGTACATGTACAATAAACTTCTCTTCTGCAGGTTCAAAATAGGGTTGTGGTTGCACATAAAATTGATACACACCTGGGGTTTTAATCTCATACGAACCTTTCCATGACTTATGGTCAAACTTACTTGTTTGAGTTAATGGCAATTTTATTTTGTTATAAAAAAGCTCTGGTTTTTCCATGGTCATACCCGTTTGTTCAAAAGGATGAATAAAAGATATGTCAAATTGAACTTTTGATTGATTCATCTTTTGGATATTGTCATTGTTGGGTAAAAAAGTTAAAAAGTGTGCTTGCGCACCAATCATCACTGATAATACAAATAATAATGCTTTCATTTTGTCTCCTTGTAAATGTGGGCAAATTATATTCTTAAGCTTTTTACAGTAAAATAAATTTTTATATTTCTTATACATTTTTGGAACCAAATATGACAACCTGCATTTTCTGTGGTCACAAACACCTCTACACACTTCAACATCACCACGTCAAATGTGCACACTGCCGTCGTAAGTTCTCACTTTCACGACTGCACACAGATCAAGCAATCATTCACGCTTTTGTGAATAATCAAACAGCATTGCAAACGAGTAAAACTCTGCAGGTGCACTACAACACCGTACAAAAACGCTTTTTAAAACTGCGCACCAAAATTCTTTATTATTTAGATGAGCAGTATCAAAAAACATCAAACAGTTCTGAGTATGATGAGTATATCTACATGAAAAATAAAAATATCTATAACGCACAAAATTTTCTAACGTTTATCTATGACAACAACATCTATAACTTGATGTTGCCCTCACTGCATAAGTTTCGCACTTATGACAAAAGTGATGAAGAGTTAGCGAAATTTCTGTTTTTAAACAAAATTGCAAAACTGCAAAGCAAACATTCACATATCAATGAGTTTTGGAACTATTTTGAGAGTTTTTTAAAAGCCTTTAAAGGGGTTAACAGTGAGAATTTTATCTATTATTTAAAAGAGGCCGAGTTTAAATTCAATTACAGTAAAAAAGCGCAAGAAGAGATTCTTCTTAAGCTTTTTTATGACTAAGCTTGTGGCATCACTTTCACTTCTACAATTTGAATATTCTCCATATCCCAAACTTTTCCTTTCACGTATGGTTCATTGGACAACCATGCTTCAAACTCCTCTTCACTGGCAAAGTTTGTAACCACAGAAGAGCCCACCATTTTTTCATCTTCAATGAGTGCACAAGCAGAGATGATTTTTCCTTCTTTCATAAGTGCTTGCGTTGCTTTCACATGCTCTGGTCGAGCTTCCATTCTTTTATCTAATGCATTGTCATAGTCATAAGCGATTACTAAATATTGCATACGGTCCCTTTTGATTTTTTGAAATTATATCATGTTAATATGAAAAGAGTATAACATTACACCGTCTTTGTTAAATCCGAGAAATAATAGCCTTGCATGTAGTTTGACCCCAGTTTTTTAACTGTCTCATAATCCTCTTTGGTCTCAACCCCTTCAACAATTGACTTTTGTCCATTGGCTTGAATGGTTTTAATCACCCCTTCTAAATAGTAAAAGTAGTTTTCATTGCGCTCAATTTGACGCAAGAAAGATTTGTCAATTTTGATGTACGAAGAGTTGTTCATAATAAAAAAAGAGAACATGGAACCATCTTGAGCGAAATCATCCAGTGCTGTTTTAATTTCTCTTTGTTTTAACCATGATGAGAAGTTGCGCATGATATTGGCACTTTTTTCATCATCACTTCCATTTTCTGTGATTTCAACAACAATACTCTTTTGATGCTCTTTTAAAAACATTTCCCAATGATTTTTTTGCTCATCACTAACAACAATATCGGCATCAAAATTGACAAACACAGGATAACTTTGAGGTGCATGTTCAAGTTGATGTGCTTTATTTCGTTGCTCCAAAGAGTAAAAGAGTTCATTGTTATGATGCAAATATTGAAATATTTTTTCTGTAGAAATAATATTTTGATTTATGCCAAATTTGGCCAGTGCTTCATAGGCAACAATATCTTTAGAAGTAACGTCCAGTATTGCTTCATACTTGGTTTGATAAGGTGCATTTAGGATTAGGTTATTCAATTCATTTGTATTCATAAATGAAAATATAACGAAATGTAACTTAATTGTTATTGATAATAAATATTAATATTATAAGTAGTTGACTGCAAAAAGAAAGGATATCGGATAGATTAATACGTTCATGTATCGAAATATAAAGCCCATTTTTGCATTGACAGGCATGATATTTTCCATCTTTTCTCCATTGTCTAACTTTTTCATCATGGAAATTTTAAAAAAGACGTCGATGAATTTAACGATGGCAATTGCAATTAAAAGCATGGAGTCCACATTTAAATAGACCAATAAAAAGAGTGCATAAAAAAAAGTAGGATTGAAAATAAAAAAAGTAAAAAGGGATTTTTTATAAATTAAATAGTTGTTATAAAGAACTCCATATAAAGAGTCTGATTTTTGCCAATTAACTTCAAATAACTCTAATGCAATAAACAGAAAAAACAAAAAGAGTATATTATCCATTGATAAGCCTTAACAGTGAAGCTTTCGCTTCACTGTTTTACTCTTCGTCGTTTGCTTCAATGTCAGCAAACTTAACTTTTTTGTCTTTGTATAGACCTGTACCAACTGGAATGGTTCGTCCAATTACTACGTTCTCTTTTAAGTCTTCTAGCATATCCATTTTAGCAGAGATTGCTGCTTCAGTTAATACTTTCGTTGTCTCTTGGAACGATGCTGCTGAGATAATAGAATCTGATGTTACCGCTGCTCTTGTAATACCAAGTAACAGTGGCTCAGCAATTGCAGGTTCTCCACCTAGTTTGATGATTCTCTCATTTTCTATTTTAAATCGTTTTTTAGAAACCATATCACCGATAATAAACTTTGTATCTCCACCATCTAAAATAGAGACTTGTCGTAACATTTGAGATAAGATAACCTCAATGTGTTTATCCGCAATATTTACCCCTTGTGATCGGTAAACTTGTTGTACTTCAGATACGATAAAGAAATGAAGTGCTTTTTCACCTAAAATCTTCAAGATATCATGTGATGCAACTTGACCATCAGTCAATGCCTCACCTGCGTGTACAAACTCACCATCGTGAACTAAGATTTGTTTTGATTTCTCAACTAAATACTCAGCTTTAACTCCGTTTTCATCGGTTACGATGATTCGTTGTTTGTTTCTTAATGGTTTACCAAATGAAACGATACCATCAAACGATGCAAGCAAGGCAATATTTTTAGGTCGTCGTGCTTCAAACAGTTCAGATACTCTTGGAAGCCCCCCAGTAATATCTTTTGATTTTTGAGTTGCTTTTGGTGTTTTACCTAATACATCTGCAACTTCAACTTTTTGGCCTTCGCTTACGTTCAATGACGTTTTAGGATCAAGTGAATATCTTGACACGCTTGAAGAACCTTCAGCTGCAATCACGATAGCTGGTTTATATCCACTTGGGATATATTCATTAACTACCAGTTTCGATGTACCTGTTAACTCATCATATTGCTCAGCTACAGTAACACCTGGAATAATATCTTCAAACGCAACTGTACCAGCTTGTTCTGCAATTGTTGGATTCGCATATGGATCCCACTCAGCAATGATGACTTGCTCGGTTGATTGAGGAGAAGAGATCACTGTATCTTTTTCAACTTCCGTGTTATCATCTAACTCTAAGATAGACCCTCTTGCAACGTAATGTCGTAATGCTTCTCTGTCTTCTGCATCAACGATAACAGCAAAGAAACCTTTCTCATCTACTTTTTGACCCGCTTTAATATCTGATCTTCTTTCAATATAGTCACCTTTAAGTTTGTAGTATTTTACCACTCCCTTAGATCCAGCAACAATTTTAGAAGTAATAGGCGCACCATCTTCTACTTTTAATTCAGAAGCAAATGGGATTCGGTTAGGAACGTTCCATCCATCTTTGATCATCTCAACCACAGACTCATTCTCTTCTACTTCATCACCATTTGTATATGGTAAGTACAATTTACCATCAATTTTACCAGAAACACCTGCAAGCTCATTTGGCTTAGCAACATCGTTCTTTCTTAGGTAATATTTCTTCGTTTCACTTGCACCTGTGATGGTTAAAATTGTCTCTTCGTGAATCGTTTCAACAGTAACTTTACCTTTGAATGGTGCATTGATTTTTGGTTCAACCAATAAAATACCCGCATTTCTTCTGTTTGAAACAATTTTTGTTCCTGTTTTTGTTGTATAGGTTCTTACGTTGTAGTATCGGATGAAACCTTCTTTATCTACTCGTAATTGTCTCTCAGTTTGAGTTGCAGACGCTGTACCCCCAACGTGGAATGTTCGAAGTGTAAGCTGCGTACCTGGCTCACCAATTGATTGTGCTGCAAGTACCCCAACGGCTTCACCTGGGTTTGCTTTTCTTTGCTCACCAAGGTTAAGACCATAACATTTAGAACATAAACCATGCTCCTCTTTACACGTAAGTGGTGTTCGAATCACAACCGATTTTACTTCTGCTTCAGCTACTACTTTTGCATTCTCTTCAGTAATCAATGTACCTTCAGGGAACAAGATTTCATTAGAGATTGGGTCAATAATATCTTCAGCAATAACTCGACCTGTGATTCTCTCTTCAAGACTTTCAATCAACTCGTTACCACTTGATAAATCAGTGATTTCAATTCCTTCGTGTGTACCACAATCTTCTACAGTAATTCTTACATTTTGAGAAACATCGATTAACTTTCTTGTTAAGTAACCCGCATTCGCTGTTTTAAGTGCTGTATCAGCTAAACCTTTTCTCGCACCGTGCGTAGAAATAAAGTACTCAAGAACGTTCAGACCCTCTTTAAAGTTAGAGATAATTGGTGTCTCAATAATCGAACCATCTGGTTTCGCCATAAGACCTCTCATACCTGATAACTGTCTGATTTGCGCTGCAGATCCCCGTGCTCCAGAGTCGGCCATCATATAAATAGAGTTAAATCCATTTTTATCTGTTTCAACCAATGTCATCATCTCAGACCCAAGTGTATTGTTAACTTCTGTCCAGATATCAATGATTTTATTGTATCTCTCTTGCTCCGTTAAAAGACCTTGAGAGAACTGTTTTTGGACTTCAATTACTTCTTTTTTAGACTTCGCAATATGGTCAACTTTTGTTTCTGGAACTCGAATATCATCAATTGATACAGAAATACCAGCATCTGTAGCGTATCTGAAACCTAGGTTTTTCAAGTCATCTAAGAATCTTGGAGTTACTTTGTATCCACCATGTTTGTAGATATAATCAACTAATACACCAATATCTTTTTTCTTTAATACTTTGTTCCACAATTCAATTGGAACGAACTCTGGTAAAATCTCTTTAATAATCAATCTTCCCACAGTAGTGTGAATCACTTTATCATCTACTTTTGTTCTGATTTTTGCATGTAAATCGACTTGTTTCATGTCAAGTGCAATCACTGCTTCATTAACATCAGTAAAGAGTTTATGCTCACCTTTTACACCATCTTTAGCTAATGATAGGTAGTAAATACCTAAAATCATATCTTGTGATGGTACAGCAATTGCTCGTCCAGAAGCTGGTAAAAGAATGTTCATAGATGACATCATTAAAATCTTCGCTTCTGCAATTGCTTCTTGTGATAATGGTACGTGTACTGCCATTTGGTCACCATCGAAGTCGGCGTTAAATGCTGAACATACTAATGGGTGCAGTTGAATCGCTTTACCATCAATTAACACTGGGTGGAACGCTTGAATAGAAAGTTTGTGAAGCGTTGGAGCACGGTTCAGTAAAATCGGATATTCATCAACGATTTCATTTAAACATTCCCAAACTTCATTTGTTTCTGTTTCAATTAATCTTTTTGCAGATTTTAGTGTTGTTGCGTATCCTTTCTCTTCTAATTTTGCCATTAAATGTGGTTTGAATAGCTCTAAAGCCATTTTCTTAGGAATACCACATTGGTCCATATTCAGCGATGGTCCAACAACGATTACTGACCGTCCAGAGAAGTCAACCCGCTTACCAAGTAAGTTTTGTCTGAATCGACCTTGTTTCCCTTTAATGATTTCAGAAAGTGATTTAAGTGGTCGTTTATTCGCCCCTTTAACCGCATTTGCCGTTTTACCATTGTCAAACAATGCATCCACTGCTTCTTGAAGCATTCTTTTTTCATTTCGAATAATGATTTCAGGTGCATCAAGTTCTGTTAATCTTTTAAGTCGGTTATTTCTGTTAATAACACGTCTGTAAAGGTCGTTTACGTCTGAAACCGCAAATTTACCACCGTCAAGTGCAACCAATGGTCGTAAGTCTGGTGGAAGAACTGGAAGTTGTGTTAACATCATCCACTCTGGTCTGTTTCCAGAATTGATAAAGTTTTCAACCACTTTCAATCTTTTTACAATTGTTTTTCTTTTTGCTTCAGATTTTGTTCCTTGCATCTCTTCTTTAAGAGAAGTTAACAATTCAATTAAATCTAAACCTTCAAGTAAATCTCTTACAATTTGACCACCCATTTGTCCAACAAATCCAGTGTGTTCGAAATGTTCAGAAATTGTTCGGTACTGCTCTTCATTTAAAATATCATATTTTAAAACAGGTTTTGTTTTTTCATTATCATAAAATGCTTCACCTGGCTCAGATACGATGTATGCTTCATAATAAAGTACTCTCTCTAGGTCTTTTAATTTAACACCCAATAAAGTACCAATTCTTGAAGGCAATGAGCTTACCATCCAAATATGAGCAACAGGAGCCACTAAATCAATGTGTCCCATTCGGTGTCGTCGAACTTTTGATGATGTTACTTCAACACCACATTTTTCACATACAACACCTTTGTATCTCATCTTTTTGTATTTACCACAAAGACACTCATAATCTTTAACTGGTCCAAAGATTTTTGCACAAAAAAGCCCATCTCTTTCAGGCTTCAGTGTTCGATAGTTAATCGTTTCAGGTTTTTTTACTTCACCATTTGACCATGAAAGAATCTTTTCAGGACTTGCAAGTCTTAATTGAAAAGCTGAAAAATCTTGTGGTCTTTCAAGTTCTTTAATCTCTATTGCTTGTAGAATTTTATTACTGCTCATTATCTTCTTCCACCTCGTCAAAAATTTCAACATCTAATCCAAGAGCTTTAAGCTCTTTGGTTAATACGAAGAATGTTTCAGGAACACCTGATCTTGGAACATTTTCACCATTTGCAATTGCTCGATACGCTTTGGTTCGTCCTTCAACGTCATCTGATTTGGTTGTAAGCATCTCTTTAAGTACAGCCGTTGCACCGTATGCTTCAAGAGCCCAAACTTCCATTTCTCCAAATCTTTGACCACCAAACAATGCTTTACCACCAACAGGTTGTTGAGTAACTAAAGAGTAAGGTCCAGTTGAACGTGCGTGTACTTTTTCATCAACTAAGTGGTGAAGTTTTAACATGTACATGTAACCAACGTTTACACGCTCTTTCATTTTATCACCTGTTTTACCATCGTAAAGTACACATTTACCATCTTGGTCAATTTTTGCTAATTCGAACAGTTTTGCAAACTCTTCTTCTTTAACACCGTCAAATACAGGTGTAGCAAATCGTACACCTTTTGACCAGTCTCTTGCATAATCGATCAATTCGTCATCACTTAAGCTCTCAACGAATTTTTTACCATTCATCAATTTAGCTACATCAGCGATTTCAATCATTTTTGCTCGTAATTGCTCAATGAAGTCTGCTTGTTTTGCTTCGAACATATCTTGAATTTGGTCACCCAGTTTCTTACCAGCTAAACCTAAGTGTACCTCTAAGATTTGTCCAATGTTCATCCGTGAAGGAACACCAAGTGGGTTAAGAATAACGTCAACAGTTGAACCATCTTCTAAGTAAGGCATATCAACTTGTGGTACGATGTTAGAAACAATACCTTTGTTTCCGTGTCGCCCCGCCATTTTATCTCCAACTTTGATTTTACGTTTAGTAGCTACATAAACTTTAACTTGTTTAATCACACCACTTGGTAAAATATCATCGTGCTCTAATACTTGAAGTTTCTCTTCATGTTCTGTTCTTAAAGCAGATTTCTCTTTAATGAAGTGCTCTTTGATTTCATTATATTTATTTTCAACGTCACCGCTGTAAGAAGCAACTACTTTTTTCATCGCAAATCGATTTACGTTGTTTAAAACATCTAAAGGAATTTTATCCCCTTTTTTGTAATCCACACCGTCAACTTCAACTGCTTTTGCTAACTCAGATTTAGAAAGAAGGTCATTGATTTTTAAAATCTCTTCTCTGTCTAACATTAACAATTTATCGTGATGTTTAATATCCAATTCTGATTTCTCAGCTTCAATGGCTTGTTTTGCACGCTCATCTTTTTCGTACCCTTTTTTAGTGAATACTTTAACGTCAACAACTGTACCTTCCATTGAAGTTGGGCAGTATAATGATTTATTAATAACGTGACCCGCTTTTTCACCGAAGATTGCTCTTAAAAGTCTCTCTTCAGGAGTTGGTTTGATTTCACCTTTTGGTGTTACTTTACCAACTAAAACCATACCTGGTTTTACAAACGTACCCACTTTTACAATACCTGAAGCATCTAAGTGTGTAATCGATTCTTCTTTAACACCTGGAAGGTCTCTTGTAATCTCTTCATTTCCGTGTTTAAGCTCTCGTGCTTCAATCTCTTTTTCATAAATATGAACAGACGTAAATGCATCTTCTTTAATCAATCGTTGAGAAAGAACAATCGCATCCTCGTAGTTATACCCATTCCAAGGCATAAATGCAACCATTGCATTCACACCAACAGCCAACTCACCTTTGTCCATAGATGGACCATCAGCAATAACTTGACCTTTTTCAATATTATCACCCTCTTTTACTGCAATTCTTTGCCCAAAAGATGTGTTGTTGTTTGTTCGAACATTTTTATTGACATAGTAGTGGTCAATAAATGCACCGTTGTCATCTTCACCACGGATGTAGATATTTTTCGCATCTGCTTTTTCTACTACACCTGCTCTGTCAGCTTTAATGGCTTCCCAAGCATCTCTTGCAACTGTTTTTTCTAAACCAGTTCCTACAATTGGTGCATTTGGTCGTAACAGTGGTACGGCTTGTCTCATCATGTTCGATCCCATAAGTGCCCGGTTTGCATCATCGTGCTCTAAGAATGGAATTAATGAAGCTGCAACACCCATAACCATTTGTGAAGAGATGTCAATTAAATCAACTTTTGCTCTTTCAACTAATAAGATTTCTCCATCTTGTCGTGCTTCAATCAATGCTTCAACAATTTTACCACTGCTGTCTACTTTAGTTGAACCAGGAGCAATAACAAGACCCTCTTCAAGAGTTGCAGTCATATAGATGATTTCATCAGTAACAAGCCCATCAACTACTTTTTTATACGGTGCTTCAATGAACCCAAGGTCATTTACTTTTGAGAACGTTGATAATGTATTAATCAAACCAATGTTTTGACCCTCTGGAGTCTCAACTGGACAGATTCTTCCGTAGTGCGTTGGGTGAACGTCCCGTACTTCGAATCCTGCTCTTTCCTTAACTAAACCACCCTCACCCAGTGCAGAAAGTCTTCGTTTATGTGTAACTTCTGATAGTGGGTTTGTTTGGTCCATAAATTGAGATAATTGACCCGATGTAAAGAACTCAGTGATTGTTGAAGTAATCATTTTTGAGTTAACTAAATCGTGTGGCATTAAGTCTTCTAATGTACCACTTAATGTTGTCATTTTATCTCGAATTGCTTTTTGCATTTTAATTAAACCAGAGTGTAACTCATTTGCAAGTAACTCTCCAATTGCTCTGATTCTTCTGTTACCTAAGTGATCTCTGTCATCAATATGACCGTGACCTGATTTAACTTTTACAAGGTATTGAACTGTTTTAATCACATCTTCGTATGTCAAAGTTGTTACATATTCAGGAACACTTACGTCAAGTTTGTGATTCATCTTCATCCGACCAACTTTTGTTAAATCATATCTCTCTGGATCAAAGAAAAGTTTTTTAACGAAATCTTTTGCTGCTTCTTTTGTTACAGGCTCACCTGGTCGCATTACTTTATAGATTCTGATTGCTGATAAATCATTTTCATCATCAATTTGCTCTGTTTGTTTTAAGAGTTTAAGTGATTCAGCGTCTGCTTTAAATGCGTTAATAATAGAGTCATCCACACCTGTTGCTAAGTCATTTGCAATATCAAATGAATCGAACCCTAAGTCAAGAAGTTTTTTAAGTTTTAACTCATCAAGATGCGTTAATGCATCGTATAAAACTTCTCCAGATTCTGGGTCAAAAATTGCATTGGCAGTGTATCTGTCCATTAATAGTTCAATTGGATACTCAACAAGTTTTAAACCACCTTCAGAGAGTGCATTGGCTTTTCTTGTAGTAAGACGTTTACCCGCACCTAAGATTAAGTTTCCTTTGTCATCTTTTAAATCAAACTCTAATCTTCCTGTGAAATCATCTGGGTTGAATTCCATTAAGAATTTATTGTTCTTAATTTTAATATTTAAAATTGGATAGAACAATTTAATAATGTCTTCTTTAGAGTACCCAAGTGCTCTGAATAGAATAGTCACAGGAACTTTTCTTCTTTTGTTAATTCGTACATATAATACATCTTTTGCATCATACTCGAAGTATAACCAAGAACCTCTGTCAGGAATAATTTGACCTGTGTAGATTAACTTACTGCTTGATGTTGTTGATTCTTCTTCTTTAAAAATAACACCTGGAGATCTGTGTAATTGGTTTACAACAACTCTCTCAACACCATTTACAATGAAAGATGTTCTGTCAGTCATTAACGGAATTTCACGAATGAACAATGATTGTTCTTTCATGTCTTTAACACCGATTTTTTCACCTGTTTTTTCGTCTAAATCCCATAGTGTTAATCGCACATTGATTTTTAAAGGAATAGAGTATGTTAAGCCTCTGACCATTGACTCTCGCACGTCGTACTTAGGTTTACCAACTTCTGTTCCTAAGTAGTCAAGAGTAATTCTGTTTTGTGCATCATGGATTGGGAAAACTGATTTGAAGACTTTTTCAATTCCAGAAGTCGTTCTGTCATCTTGTCCAATCATTAAAAAGTTGTCGTAACTGTTTTGTTGTAGCTGTAGTAAATTTGGAATTTCAATCTTTTGTGGATTTTTAGCAAAATCAACTCTAAGTCTATTTCCAGATTTTAAAGAATTTAGCATTGTTAACCTCATATTAATAGATAAAGATTACTTTTTTTAAAAGCGCAAAAGCATCCTTAAAGGATAGGGTTAAAATTTGGCTTTCAAACTCTAACCTTAGCCTTCAAAGATGCTAGTCTTATACAAGGCACAAGGCCTTGTATACAGTGGATAATTACCGGTGAGTAATTATACTAATTCTACAACTGCTCCAGCAGCTTCTAATGCAGCTTTAGCAGCTTCAGCGTCTTCTTTAGAAACACCTTCTTTAACTACTGCACCAGCTTCTTCTGCCATTGCTTTTGCTTCTTTTAATCCAAGACCAGTTAATCCTCTGATCTCTTTAATTACGTTGATTTTCTTAGCACCTGCGTCTTTGATAACAACGTTGAATTCAGTTTTTTCTTCAGCAGCTTCAGCAGCTCCACCAGCAACTGCAACACCTGCTACTGCAACAGGTTGTGCAGATACACCAAATTTTTCTTCGAATTCTTTTACTAATTCAGATAACTCTAATACAGATAGACCAGAGATATATTCTAATACGTCTTCTTTAGAAATTGCCATTTCATTTTCCTTAATTTTTTTTATTTATTATAATTGTTTTATTAATGCGTTAAATTACGCAGCCTCTTCTTCTTTTTTTCTTCTAAGAGCATCAAGCCCAATAGTGAAGTTTGTAAGTGGAGCCATCCAAGTAGCAGCCAACATACCAAGAAGCTCTTCTCGTGATGGTAATTTAGCGAATGCATTAATTGTATTAATGTCAGCAATTTTACCTTCAACAATACCTGATTTAATAGAGAATTTATCTTTTTTCTCTGTTGCAAATTTATCTGCAACTTTACAAGCAGAAATTTGATCTTCTGACCATAAGAAAATATTTGTTCCAGATAATTGTACATCACCTAAATCAGCATTTTTTACAGCAACAGTTACTAAAGTATTTTTAGCAACTTGAACTTTTGTTCCGTTTTCTCGTGCAGATTTTCTTAAAGTTTCTAACTCTTTGTGAGTTAAACCTTTATAATCACACACAACGATTGCTTGAGACTCTTTGAACTCAGAAGATAAAAAATCAACGATTTCAGCTTTTTGTTGTTTAGTCATAGTTTTTCCTCCTTCCAAAACATCCAACTTCGGCGGGTCTTACAAGAGACGAGGAGAGTCTCTTACCAGCTGTCTTCAGTTTTAATTCAGTGTTTTGAATAACACTCAAACGTCAAGACAAAACATGTCTTGACTATTGAATGCTATTAAATAAGGAAGACCTTATTTAATGTCCATTAATTCTAATACGTCCATATTAACAGATGGAGACATAGTTAATGAAACTGCTGCATTTTTAATATATCGACCTTTTGCAGAAGCTGGTTTAGCTTTGTTGATAGCTGCAAGGAAAGTTTTTAAGTTTTCTTGGATTGCTTCAGCAGAAAATGATGCTTTACCAATACCTGCTTGCATGTTACCTTTTTTATCAACTCTATATGTAACCTTACCACCTTTTGCATCGTCAACTGCTTTAGCTACGTCCATAGTAACTGTACCCGTTTTAGGGTTAGGCATTAAACCTTTTGGCCCAAGGATTCGTCCTACTTTACCAACGATTCCCATGCAATCTGGTGTAGCAATTAATACATCAAAGTTGATGTTTCCAGCTTGAATCTCTTCTGCTAAATCGTCATTACCAACAATATCTGCTCCAGCAGCTTTTGCTTCGTCCATTTTTGCACCTTTTGCAAAAACAGCTACTCGTACAGTTTTACCTGTACCGTGTGGTAATACAACAGCACCTCTGATCATTTGGTCTGCATGTCTAGGATCAATGTTTAAGTTTAATGCAACCTCTACAGACTCGTCAAATTTAGCTGAACTTAACTCTTTTACTTTTGCACAAGCGTCAACAACAGTGTATTGTTTGTCTGCTTCTACTTTTTCTAATAATGCTTTATATCTTTTTGAAACTTTTGCCATTTTATTCTCCGCAATTTATTTTTTTAAAAGGCACTTTGTGTCTTTCGTTTTGCTACCGCACTTTTAAGTCTTGTGGTGAGACTCATGAGTCTTATAACTCTACGTCAATTCCCATAGATCTAGCTGAACCAGCAACAATTTTAGCCGCTTGCTCTTTATCATCAGTATTTAAATCAGCGATTTTTATATCAACGATTTCCATAACTTGATCTTTAGTCAACTTTCCAACTTTATTTTTAAGTGGATTGTCAGAACCTTTTTTAACACCTGAAGTCTTTTTAATTAAGTCTGTCATTGGTGGTTGTTTTAGTACAAATGTAAAACTTTTATCTTGATATACAGTGATCTCTACAGGGATTGTAAATCCACCTTTATCTTTAGTTTTTTCATTGAACGCTTTACAGAATTCCATGATGTTAATACCACGTTGACCTAATGCAGGACCAACAGGTGGTGATGGATTTGCTGCACCAGCAGGGATTTGTAATTTTAAAATTCCAGCTACTTTTTTAGCCATCTTATTTCCTTTTCTATTCTTTTGTTAATGATTAGACATTAGGCAAAAAAACTCAAAGGAAGCTGAAGTTTCTTTGCCTAATGCCTAAAAATGTCTTTAAATTATACGACTCTTTCTACTTGAGTATAAGAGATTTCAACCGGTGTATTTCGCCCAAAGATTGAAACATTCAGTTTCAAAATACCAGAAGCCATGTCAAAGTCTTCAACAATACCATTGAAGTTAGCAAATGGTCCCTCTTTGATTCGTACCATTTCACCTTCATCAAATGAAACTTTTGGTTTCGCTGCTGCTCTGTTGGTTACTTTGTCTAAAATTGCATCAATATCTTTTTTAGACAATGGGGTAGGTTTTTTAGACTCACCAATAAATCGTCCAACTTTTGGCATAGATTGAATTCGATGCCATAATGCAGTATCTAAATCAATTTTAGCAAATGCATACGCAGGGTACAATGGTTTTTCAACGATTGTCTTTTTCCCTTTTTTAATCTCAATTAAATCTTCAGTAGGCACTAACACTTCAGAGATTCTGTCATTAGCCATTTCATCAGCTAATTTTTCTAATGCTCTTTTTACAGTTAGTTCACTCCCTGAGTGCGTTTGAATTGCGTACCATTGATGTGCCATAAAAATTCCTTAATTAATGATTGAAGATAGACTGACTGACATGATTGCATCAATCAATGCTAAAAACAGCGAAATAACAGTCACTACGATAAATACTGAAATATATGCACTTCGGATTTGTTCTTTGATAGGAAAAATTACTTTTGATAATTCTTCTTTGCAACTTCTATAATAGTTTTTTAATTTATCCACAGTTAACTCCAAGTTATTTTTGCTATATAAAAAAATTCTCTTTAATAAAGTTTTTAAAAACCTTATTAAAAAGAATTAACTGGCAGGCCAGGAGGGACTCGAACCCCCAGCCATCGGATTTGGAATCCGGCGCTCTACCATTGGAGCTACTGACCTTGCTGTAAAAAAAGAGTAAGTTAAAGTCTTACGACTTTAACTTAACTTCTTTATGAATTGTGTGTTTTCTTAATCTTGGACTGTACTTTTTAATCGCCATTTTCTCAGTGTGAGTTTTTGGGTTTTTGTAAGTAGAGTAGTTAATATCACCACACTCCTCACATTTAAGTCCAATTTTGATGCTTACGCCATTACCCATAAGTTATCCTTACTCGATAATTTCAGCAACAACACCCGCACCAACAGTTCTACCACCTTCTCTGATAGCGAACTTAGTTCCCTTTTCAAGAGCGATTGGAGCAACTAAAGAAACAGTAACTTCTACGTTATCACCTGGCATTACCATTTCAGTACCTTCAGCTAGTTCAATAGAACCAGTTACGTCTGTTGTTCTTACATAAAATTGTGGTCTGTATCCTGAGAAGAATGGAGTATGTCGTCCACCTTCCTCTTTAGAAAGGATATATACCTCACCTTTAAATTTAGTGTGTGGAGTGATTGATCCTGGCTTAACAAGAACTTGTCCTCTTTGAACATCTTCTTTTTTAATACCTCTTAATAAGATACCAGCGTTATCACCAGCTTCAGCGTAATCCATTTCTTTTCTGAACATTTCAATACCAGTAACTGTAGTAGTTTGAGTATCTCTTAATCCAACGATTTCAATAGTATCACCTAATTTAACAGTACCTTGGTTAATAGCACCAGTTACAACTGTACCTCTACCTGCAATTGAGAATACATCTTCAACAGGCATTAAGTAATCTTTATCAGTTGATCTTTCTGGAGTTGGAATATAAGCATCTACTTCTGCCATTAAGTTGTAGATTTTTTCAGACCACTCACCAGCGTTACCAGCTTTAGCTTCTTCTAATGCTTGGAATGCAGAACCAGCTACGATTGGAGTATCGTCACCTGGGAAGTCATACTCAGAAAGTAATTCTCTTACTTCCATTTCAACTAACTCTAACATCTCTTCTTTATCTTCTTCATCAAGTTGGTCTTCTTTGTTTAAGAATACAACGATGTATGGAACACCTACTTGTTTAGATAATAGAATGTGCTCTCTAGTTTGAGCCATTGGTCCATCTGTAGCAGCAATAACTAAGATAGCACCATCCATTTGTGCAGCACCAGTAATCATGTTTTTAACGTAATCGGCGTGACCTGGACAATCTACGTGTGCGTAGTGTCTAGTTTCAGTTTCATACTCAACGTGAGAAGTAGCAATAGTAATTCCTCTTTCTCTCTCTTCTGGAGCGTTATCAATTTGATCATAGTCCATAGTAGCTTGACCGTTTTTAAGCCCTAAACACATAGTAATAGCAGCTGTTAAAGTCGTTTTACCGTGGTCAACGTGACCAATTGTACCAATGTTAACGTGCGGTTTACTTCGCTCGAATTTTTCTTTTGCCATAAAATTCCCCTTAAAAGATTTATTAAATTGCCCTCTGAGTAGATAAGCCTAAGGCTGATCTATTCAGAGGGGATTGGTTTGTAAATTTAAATATGTCCATTACATCATGGAGCCCACGATAAGACTTGAACTTACGACCTCTTCCTTACCAAGGAAGTGCTCTACCCCTGAGCTACATGGGCATACGCTGGACTAAACATATTTAAAAGTTATACTTGGAGTTTACATTTTGTAGAAAATGGAGTTATAAATTTTTGCGTCTATAACTCAGCTCCCAGTATCAATAAAAAAATAATGGAGCGGGAGACGAGACTCGAACTCGCGACAATCTGCTTGGAAGGCAGAGGCTCTAGCCAACTGAGCTACTCCCGCAACATTACGTGGTGGTGAGAGAAGGATTTGAACCTTCGAAGCCATAGGCGGGAGATTTACAGTCTCCTGGATTTGACCACTCTCCAACCTCACCGTTGAAAAATTATTGTTCTGGTCAAGCGCTGATCTTTTATAAAGACTACGCACGACAGTTAAAAATGGAGCTGGTGAAGGGAGTTGAACCCCCGACCTGCTGATTACAAATCAGCTGCTCTAGCCAACTGAGCTACACCAGCACCCAACAAAAACTTAATGGTGGCGCGGGGCAGAATCGAACTGCCGACACAAGGATTTTCAGTCCTTTGCTCTACCGACTGAGCTACCGAGCCATCAATTTTGGAGTGAAATTATATTACCTTGTTGATTAATTCTAGCTTAAAGTATTTACCAGTGTTTTAAATTCGTCTCCACGTTGTTTGTACGAGCTATACTGGTCGAGTGAAGCAGCCGCTGGAGAGAGCATTGCAACCGATTTGTAATCATGATTTTTATTCATCAATTCAACCGCTTTTTTCATCACATGACAAGCATGTAATTTTATGTTAAATTGAGTTGATAGTTGCGTCAGTTTTTCAGTGTTACTTCCAATGGCATACACCGTAATTGATTTTCCTTTTAAGTACTCAAAAAGTGGGGTCAAATTTGCCCCTTTATCATCTCCACCTAAAATCAAATGAACACTTTGTTGTTCATAAGGTTTAAGTGCTGCAATCGTTGCATCTAAATTCGTGGCTTTAGAATCATCAATCCAGACTCTGTTTTGTCTGTCTTTAAATACCTCTACTTTATGCGCATCAATTTTAAAGGCATTGATTTTTTCATAATCCACCTCATCAAATAAAATCTTGCTCACACCCAATGCCATCATGGCATCGAGCAAAAATGGTTCATTAAATTTAATTTTTGATACATCAATATCAAATATCTGTGCTAAATCTTCTGTACTTTCATACGTAATTTTATATGCTGCAGTGGGGTAGTCTTTATATTTTAAAGGAATAATCGCAGCCTCTCCCTCTTTCATATGATCCATTGCTTTGAGTTTTGCATTCTCATACTCTTCAAATGATCCATGCCATGAAACATGGTCATCTGAAATAGGAAGTAATACATATATATTAGGTCGCGCTTTTTGTGTATAGTGTAATGTAAATGAAGAGGTCTCTAAAATCCAAATTTTAGAATCCCTGTCCAGTTTTGAAACGGCCGTTCCAATATTTCCTCCACACACACTGCCTTTGCATTCAAGAAGGTGTTGCATCATTTGAGTGGTGGTTGTTTTTCCATTTGTACCACTTATCCAAATAGAAAATGGCATGGTACCAGCAAACAAGTCATAGTCGCTTTGTATATTTTTTGCTTGTTGTACCATTGTATTAAAAGGTGGAATTCCAGGGCTTACTACGGTTATATCTTCACATGTTGTATCGTATGAGTTAAAATCACTCTCATCGTATAAAACAACATCATCAAATGTCTCTTGTATAGCTTGGGCAGTATTACCCTTACCTAATACTCTTATCATTATCTTACTTTCAAGCTTAACAGTGCAATGAGGTTCGCCATAAATGAGATAATCCAAAATCGCACAATGATTTTATTCTCTTTCCACCCTTTTTGTTCAAAGTGGTGATGTATGGGCGCCATTAAAAAAACTCTCTTTTGTCGTAACTTATAAGAGCCCACTTGCAAAATAACTGAAACCGTTTCAAGTACAAAGATAAATCCAATGATGATTAACAGAACTTCACTTTTACACACAATGGCAAAGTATCCCATAATTCCTCCAATAGCTAAAGAACCACTGTCTCCCATAAAAACTTCAGCAGGGTGACAGTTGTGCCATAAAAAGGCAATGAGTGAACCACAAATAGAGGCTCCTAAAATAGTAAGTTCCCCTGTAAGTTTGATGTTGGGTAAAAGCAAATAGTTACTGATAATCGCATGTCCTGTAATATAGACAATCGTTGAGAGTGTAAAAAATGCAATGATAGATGGTACGGTTGCCAATCCATCTAAACCATCCGTTACATTCACTGCGTTGGAAGCAGCCACCATGACCAATACCCAAAAGACAATTGAAACCAAGCCCATGTCTGCTATTGGGTATTTATAAAAAGGGAGATACAACTCTGTAGAGTGACTGTAGATTATCAATGTAATCGCTGCACCCAATGCCACAATAAATTGTAAAATGAGTTTCATTCGTGCACTTAAACCTGCATTGTTTTTATTGTTGGTAATTTTAGAGATATCATCTTTAACTCCAATCAAACAAAATGCTCCCAAGGTAAAAAGACCTGTTGCAACATAAAAGTTATTGAGTTTTGCTGTAAGAAGTGTTGCGATAATAGAAGCAAAAACAAACACCAAACCACCCATGGTTGGGGTACCTGCTTTTTCTTGATGTGATTGTGGTGCTAAATCATAAATTGGTTGAGAAGCTTTCTTTGTTTTGGCCCATTTTATAAACTTTGGCATAAGATATAAAGTAAGAAAAAAAGCGATGAAGAAGCCAAGTCCTGCTCGGATTGAGATGTATTGGAATATGTTAATATCCATATGTCGATAGAACCAATAAAACAAAGTTAAACCTTCCTTTTGTTATAATCAGGGATTATATACTATTAAAGTTTTTAAAAGGTTTAAAATGACGAAAAAAACAGTTTTAATTATCACAGATGGTATTGGCCACAACCAAAATATCAAACACAATGCTTTTGCCAATGCTAAAAAACCAACCTATGATTATCTTTTTGAACAAGTACCCCATTCACTTATACATACCTATGGAGAAAATGTGGGTCTTCCTAATGGACAAATGGGAAACAGTGAAGTGGGGCACATGACCATTGGAAGTGGGCGAATTCTGTATCAAGATTTAGTCAAAATCAACTTAGCCATTAAAAATGATACGCTTAAAACCAATGAAGTACTTCAACAAACTCTTGATGCTTCAAATAATGTTCATTTAATCGGATTATTAAGTGATGGTGGTGTGCACTCACACATCAATCACATCATTGCTTTGGCTAAAATCGCTCAAGCAAAAGGGAAACATGTCTATATTCATGCCATCACCGATGGTCGGGATGTGGCTCCTAATTGTGCACAACAATACATTGACCAAATCTTAGATATTTGTGATGAAAGTATTCATCTTGCAACCATTGCGGGGCGATACTATACTATGGACAGAGATAACCGATGGGAGAGAGTTCAAAAAGGGCATGATGCGATGGCATTAGGTTTACCAAAGACCTCTAAGGATGTTACAACATACATTGCCAATTCGTATAAAGAAGAAGTATTAGATGAATTCTTAGTGCCAACGGCATTTGAAGGGTACAATGGTTTTCACAAAGGCGATGGCGTGATTTTTTGTAACTTCAGAAGTGACCGAATGAGAGAGATTTCAAACGTTTTAGCCAATAAAGACTTCAGTGAGTTTCCACGATTTGCAGATGAACTGCACCTTGCAACTATGACAGAGTATGATAAAAACATGCCCTTACCTATCTTGTTTCCAAAAGAAACACCTCGAAATACACTGGCTGAAGTCATTTCAAATGCAGGCTTAAAACAACTTCACACCGCTGAAACAGAAAAGTATGCACACGTGACGTTCTTCTTTAATGGGGGTGTTGAAGAACCCGTAGAAAATGAGATGCGTGTACTTATTCCTTCTCCTAATGTGGCAACATATGACTTACAACCAGAGATGTCTGCACCAGCAGTAGGTGATGCTGTACTTAAAGCGATGGAAGATTCTTATGACTTTATTGTGGTGAATTTTGCCAATGGTGACATGGTTGGACATACTGGAAATTATGATGCCAGTATTAAAGCTGTCGAAGAAGTTGATAAACAATTGGGTCGTATAATAAAAGACTCAAAAAAGTTACAGTACAATATAATCATTACGAGTGATCACGGAAACTGTGAGATGATGAAAAGTGAAGAGGGTAAAGTATTAACCAATCACACCGTAGGTGATGTTTACTGTTTCATCTTAGCAGATGGTGTTCAAGAGGTTAAACCAGGCAGCTTAAATAATATTGCGCCAACGGTTTTAAAGCTCATGAACTTACAAATCCCACAAGAGATGGATAACCCACTAATTTAAGGATCAATATGGAAACTTCTAAAATCAAATCTGATTTAAGAAATATTACTCTGCTCGTAGCAGAAGACGGTGAAGATATTATTAACATTATGGATAGAACGTTTCAAATGCTTGTTAAAAAAATTCTTTTGGCAAGTGACGGAGAGATTGCGCTTGAAAGTTTTAAATCAAACCGACCTGATGTTGTAATTACGGATTTACGAATGCCAAACTTAGACGGTAAAGCTTTGGTCAAAGAGATTCGTAAAATTGACAAAGATGTACCTATCATTGTGATTACAGCATACAAAGATGACTTAAATGAAGAGGAACAAAAAGAGGTTTCTGCTATTTTTGAAAAACCAATTAATTTTATTAAATTGGTGACACAACTTGATGAGTCTATTCAAGGATTATCAAAATAGTAGATGTCAAAACTTTCGATTAAGCGACTGCATATAGTCCATGAAACCACTGAATTGGTGGATATAAGTTTTGAAATAAAAGAAGCAACCGCACTTATAGGTCAAAGTGGAAGTGGGAAATCTCTTACGCTCAAAGCACTATTAGGCTTGCTTCCAAAAAGTTTAACTTCACATCTACAAATGGATGCTCCTTTTGATCTGCATAAAGAGAATTTGGGTTTTGTACCACAAAACCCTTTCACTTCACTCTCACCCATGACAAAAATCAAACAACAATTTTTTTGCTCACAAGAACGCAAATTGGAGTTGCTTTCATTGGTAGGATTAGAACCTTGGGTGTTGGAGCGTTTTCCTTCACAACTCAGTGGAGGACAACTTCAACGTGTTGTCATTGCCATTGCGTTGACCAATGATCCCAAGTTGTTGCTTTTAGATGAACCCACAACCGCACTGGATACAAACAGCAAGCAAACCATTATAGAACTGATTAAAAAAATACAAAAAGAACTGAACTTATATGTTTTATTTGTTACACATGATATAAACTCTATAATTGACATTTGCAAATACCTCATTATTATTAATCAAGGAAAAGTGGTTGAAATGGGACTTACTCAAGAGGTATTGAGTAATCCAAAAGATGAATACACACAACACCTTATTTCATCTGGATTTAACACACGAACGTTTAGGACATAACTACATGAAATATATTATTGGTTTTTTTACTGTTATTGGTTTAGCCCTTTTGGCATTTTTACTCTATTTATACTCTGAAATACGATTTGAAATCAATCAAATTGTGGATTATAACCCCAAACTCACCACACAATTTTTTGATAAAGATGGACAACTTGTTGCCAATATCTTTCAAAAAGAGCACCGTATTTATGTGAAATATGAAGACATTCCACCCAAAGTAATTGAGGCACTTATTGCCATTGAAGATACACAATTTTTTGAACATAACGGTGTCAATACCGATGCAATTTTACGAGCCATCATAAAAGATATCAAAGCACGAAAACTGGTTGAAGGAGCAAGTACGCTCACTCAACAACTCATCAAAAACATGCTTTTAACACGAGAGAAAAAGTTCACACGAAAACTCAAAGAGGTCTTACTCGCACTTCGACTTGAAACGATTCTTTCAAAAGAGGAGATTTTAGAGCGATACTTAAATCAAGTCTACTTTGGGCATGGTTATTATGGTATTCGTACGGCTTCTCTTGGTTACTTTAAAAAAGAGTTGTTTGAACTTAACTTAAAAGAGATTGCCATTTTAGTTGGACTTCCAAGAGCACCAAGTTTTTACTCACCAACCAAAAACCTCAAATTTGCACTGGTTCGAGCCAACCAAGTGGTTAACCGTCTGAAAACCTTGGGATGGATCAATGACCGTGAACATATGGAAGCAATCAGTTATGTCCCTGCTGTTTACGATGAAACATTGACACTCAATAAAGCCCCTTATGTGATTGATTATGCATTGAATGTATTAAGTAATGATATTCCTGACGTAAAATATGGTGGGTACAAAATCAATTTAACGATTGATTTAAAAGCACAAGAGATTGCCAGAAAATCGTTACAATATGGCTATGACAACATCAAAAAACGAGAAGAGTATTTCAAAAAAACAGAAGCTCTTCCTGAAGAGGAGTATGTTGATCATACTGCAACTCTCAATGGTGGCTTGATTACCATAGAGAATAAAACAGGAAAAATCTTAACGTTATTGGGTGGAGTGAATTATAAAGAGTCAAACTTTAACCGTGTGATTCAGTCTAAACGACAGCCTGGATCGGCGATTAAACCCTTTTTATATCAAACCGCATTGAACTTGGGATACTCACCTGCAACTAACTTAATTGATATCTCTCGTACTTACAGTTACACCAAAGATGATGAAGAGAAAAAATGGCAACCTAAAAACTATGAAGAGAACTACAAAGGACTCATTACACTTAGAGAAGCACTGTTGCACTCCAGAAACTTGGCCACCATTAACTTAGTCAATGATATTGGTATTGACATTGCGCATAAGAATCTCAGAGCTTTTGGTTTTGAAGATGTCCCCATGGATTTATCCATTACACTGGGGAGTCTCTCTATTTCACCATTTGAACTCAGTCGTGCGTATACCATGTTTTCAAACAATGGTATTCAAGTACAGCCCTATATTGTCAGTTCGATTGTGAATAAAAACAATCAAACCATTGTTTTCCAACCTCAAGAGAATTATATACAACCACCTGAACAAGCCTACTTAATCACCTCAATTTTACATGATACCGTGCAAAGAGGTACGGGGAAACTTGCAAAAGTAAAAGGTTTAGATATTGCAGGTAAAACCGGTACGACAAATAGCAACGTGGATGCATGGTTTTGTGGATACACACCAACACTTCAAACTGTTATTTGGTATGGAAATGATGACAATAAACCTATGAGAAAGAGTGAAACAGGTGGTCGAAGTGCAGGTACAGTCTTTGGGCATTTTTATCGACAATACTTACAAATTCACCCTGAAATCAAACGGAATTTTGAGATACCAGAAGGGGTGCATAAAAGTGTCATCAATGGTAAAACAGAGTATTTTACAGACACATCCAAACTGCCTGAACTTAAAATTGAAAAAGATTTAGGTTCTACGCGGGAGTTTTAAAAGAGAGTTTCTCTCTTTGGACTCTTGACTTTCCATAAATTCATTCCATTTATAATACCCTATTAATTGATACTTTAATTTTATACTACACATAACTTTTTTTCTAAAATTTTCTGATGATATATTTCATAAGTTCAAAATTTTAGATATAAAAAAAGCCCACCTTATATAAGGTGGGCTTTTTAAATTATAATCAGCTGACTAGCAAGAGTAAGTTGATTTAAATTCGAATGCAGTTGGTCGAGCTTCGTCTGGCCAAACTTGAGTTTCGAATTTGTAGTGTTGGTAAGTATCAATCATATCTTGAGTGAATACTGGTTTTAAGAAGTCGTTATCTCTGATAAGTGCTTCTAATGAACCTCTTAATGTGTGAGGCATTTGAGGGATTTTTCTCTCTCTGATTTCATCTAATGGCATTTCAAATAAATCTTCATCCATTGGACCAATTGGTTCAATTTTGTTAGCAATACCATCAAGCCCCGCCATCATCATAGCAGCAAATGCTAAGTATGGACAAGAAGTTGAATCTGGGAATCTCATCTCAATTCTTGTTGCTTTTTCACCCGCTCCATAAGGAACTCGACAAGAAGCCGATCTGTTTTGAGAAGAGTACGTTAAGATTGAAGGAGCTTCAAATCCTGGAATTAATCTTTTGTAAGAGTTCGTTGAAGGGTTAGTAAACGCAGCAACTGCTCTAGCGTGTTTGAAAATACCACCCACATAGTGTCTAGCAGTATCAGAAAGGTTACCATACTCACCCTCTTTGTAGAATAAGTTTTTACCCTCTTTCCAGATTGATTGGTGTACGTGCATACCGTTTCCGTTATCACCAAATAAAGGTTTTGGCATAAATGTAGCTGTTTTACCATTTAAGTGAGCTACCATTTTTACAACATATTTATATTTTTGAACATTATCTGCTGCACCAATGATGTCTGAGAATACTACTCCAATTTCACCTTGTGCTTGAGCAACTTCGTGGTGTCCTAAAACAACTTCTAAACCTACTTGCTCCAATACTTGCATCATTTCAGCTCTTAAGTCAACCATTGAATCTGTTGGTTGAACTGGGAAATAACCACCTTTAGTTCTAGGTCTGTGTCCAACATTTCCTACTTCATAATCAGTGTTGTCTGACCATTCACCCTCATCAGAATCAACTCTGTAGTATGATTCATTGATTGAGTCAACAATTTTAACATCATCAAAAATAAAGAATTCATTTTCTGGCCCAAAGTAAGCAGCGTCACCCACACCAGACTCAGATAAGTGTTGTAATGCTTTTTTAGCAATAGATCGTGGACATTTCTCATACATTTGACCTTTGTAGATGTCATAAACATCACAAAATACAACAATGGTTGAATCAGCAGTAAATGGATCTAAGAATGCAGTCTCTACATCTGGCTTTAAAATCATATCAGATTTATTAATTGGTTGCCATGCATCTACAGAAGAACCGTCAAATGGCATACCATTTGTTAAGTTTTCTTCATTTACAGCACTCATCATATAAGTCAAGTGGTGCCACATACCTTTCATATCTGTAAATCTTAAATCTACAAATTTTACTTCGTTTTCTTCACAATATTTGAAAAATTCTTCAGTATTGTTAACAAATTTACCCATGGTAATATCTCCTATAAAGTTGTTTGGATGATTATATCAAAACAAACATAAAGAATTTCCTAAATTATGTATAAAATTTATACAGTTTTTCAGAATTTTTATTTTTGTTTCAAATTTAAACTGTTTAAAAAATAAACAATTCTCTGTCACGGTTTTTAAACCGCATCGCTTTAGTATATCCTACAGCTTGGGCTAATGCTTTAGCCTCTTCATATTTAAAGCCTACTTGTGCAATTTCATGAGCATCTGAACCAAAAGTAATAGCAATATCCAGCTCAAAACATGCTTCTAAAAGCTCTTTGGAAGGGTAGGTTTCCCCAATTGGTTTTCGTAAACCAGCAGGGTTTATCTCTACGACCATATTGGCATTTTTTATGGCTTTAAGAGCACCGTTTGCAATACTTTTAATCTCTTTTTTAGGCATGAACTTAAATATTTTAATTAAATCTAAATGCCCTACGATATCAAAGAGATTGGCTTTTGCCATTGCTTCAATGGTATTAAAATACTCTTGCCAAATGGTATCAATATCTCTGTTTTCATAACTTCCTATAAACTCAGGATTATCAAAGCCCCAACCATCTAAAAAGTGTACCGAACCAATCAGATAATCAACTTTGGCTTTGAGTATTTCATCGAGCATTGGAACGTTTTGCATAAAATCAACTTCATATGCCAATAAAATCTCAATATCATTTGAGAACATCTCTTGAAGTCGTTTTACTTCAGTTTCATACTCTGCTTTTTTCTCTAATGGCAATCGGTAGTGTTGATCAAAATCCATTGGGGCATGTTCAGAAAAACCAAAAACATCAATCCCTTTTTCAATTGCTTTTTCAACATACACTTGCATACTTCCATTGGCATGGTTACAAAAATGAGTGTGGTTATGCAAATCAACACGCATCAGTTTAAAATCCCTGCACCATTTATTTTTGTACTTCTATCAAGTGCATACTCTCTTTTTCCATTGATAATATCATACTTCCAAATAGGCGCACTTTGTTTAAAATCTTCTACAAACTCATCAATCATTTCAAGTGCTACTCTTCGTTTTGGGGAACACACTGCTGCAATGTATGAGCTCTCATGATTCAATACATCCCCTTTTGAGTGAGCCATAAGCACAATGGCATTTTGTGCATTGGCTTTCTCTTGCCAGGCATTAAACCAGTTATTTAAAATAGGTTCATAGATATCAAATGAAAGACCATCAATTCCATCTTCGTCTCGTACCACACCTACAAAAGTAATAATAGCACCATAATTAGAGAGTTTAAATTCATTGTACCAAGCATTGGTAATCTCTTCAACAGGTAGACTTCCATCAAAAAGTTCTAATTTGTTCATTCTCATCCACCGCATACAGGAGGAAGAAGTGAAATCTTATCTCCATCATTCAGACTCATATCTTTAGATGAAACCAGCGTATCATTCACTGCAACAGCACATTTATCTAACCATTCAACGACGTCATTGTCTTCTTTTAACAGTTCACTTAATTGCGAGAGGTTTGAAATATCCAATGTTAATTTTTCTTTATTAATCGGTCCAAGAAACTCTACTTCAACCATTTTAACCCCTTATTTACTAAATTTTTACTATTATATCCAAAATAATTTTAGTTTTAGGAATCATAAATGAACTTTGCCAAAATCGATTTTATCAATCTTCTTCCCGTTCATATTTTTTTAAAAAAGAGTATAAAATCAAATCAGCTTAAAGCCATCATCGAATATCAAAAATCGTATCCTTCAGCCATTAACAAACGATTTAAACAAAGAAAAGTACATTCTGCATTTATTTCATCGATTGCTTCACGAACTGAAAAAGCTTTAGACTTAGGAATCATTGCACGAAGCAACGTACGTTCTGTACTGCTTGTACCAGGGGAATACACAAAAGATTATCAAAGTGATACTTCCAATGCTTTAGCAAAGGTTTTAAACCTCGAAGGTCAAGTCATTATCGGAGATAAAGCCTTGAAGTTTTACCATGAAAATGATAAAGAGAGTTTTATTGACTTAGCCAAAGCGTGGCAAGACAAATATAACCTTCCATTTGTTTTTGCACGTCTTTGTTACAACAAACATGGAAAACTGTTATATAAAGTAATGAAACCATTTAAAAAACGTTTCATCAAAATCCCACAGTATATCCTAGAGCATTATTCACAACGTTCAGGTGTATCGAAACAACATATTTTAGAGTATTTAAAAATGATTGACTATGATATTGGTTATAAAGAGAAACGTGCACTCAAACGATTTTTTCAACTGACTAAAAAAAGAGGATTATAATGACCATATCTGATTCAATTATATTAGGAGTCATCGAAGGCTTCACAGAATTTTTGCCTATTTCATCAACGGGGCATTTAATCGTTGCCAGCGAGTTTTTAAACCTCGAACAAACATCTGTGAATAAAGCCTTTGAAGTCATCATTCAATTTGCAGCTATTTTAGCTGTTATTTTAAACTATCCCAGTAAATTCACTCTAAAACATATTGAATTGTGGAAAAAACTAATCCTTGCATTTATTCCAATTGGAGCAGTTGGGTTTCTTTTCTCTTCACAAATCAAGATGCTCTTTAGTGTTGAAGTGGTTGCAACGATGTTTATTATTGGGGGAATCATCTTTTTAATTGCTGAACGCTACTATAAACCGCAAGAGCATTTTATTGATGATGTTGAAAATGTTTCATACAAACAAGCACTTTTGATTGGTTTGGCTCAAATAGCCGCACTCATCCCTGGAACAAGCCGAGCAGGTGCAACCATTCTTGGAGCGATGTTTGTAGGACTTACAAGAAAAGCAAGTGCAGAGTTCTCATTTCTTTTAGCCTTCCCCGTCATGTGTGCAACCACAGGCTATGATTTACTGAAACACTACAATGACTTTACACACACAAACCTAATGGTTTTAGCAATGGGATTTGTCATTTCATTTATTGTAGCGTATTTGACCATCAAACTTTTTTTAAAGTTTTTAGAGAACTTTACATTTGTGGCCTTTGGTATTTATAGAATTTTGTTTGGTTTGTTGCTCTTAGTGATCCTCTAAAATGCAATCAAGCATGAGTTTAATAGAATCACTCATAATAGAATTCACCAAACGTTTTGACATCTCATAATTGTCTTGTTGGATGCACTCAAAAAAATACTCTTGACTCAATTGACTCTCACGTTTCATATAGGCCATATTTTTCTCAACCAAAAAAAGAGCATTGGTGTATTGATGATCTTGTGCGGCATGTGGGAAAGGAATAAAAAGTGTCGGTAAGGCATTGGCTGCAAGTTCCCATAAAGTTGAGGCTCCTGCTCGACTCACTGCAAAATCAGCTTTACTCATTTTATTTTCAATGTCCATACAAAAATCAAAAACATCTGCTTCTATTCCCAGTTTTTGATACTTCTCTTTAATACGTTGAAAATCTGCTCGTCCCGTTTGATGAATGATTTTAATGCCCATAATATGAAGTTTTTCAGCGACACTCAATGCAAAGTTATTGATTGATTTTGCCCCTTGAGAACCACCTAAAAAGATCACTGCTCGAGTAGCACTTCGAACACGAGCGTTATCAAAGAATTTGTTATCTACTGGGTAATCTTTAACTTTTGATTTTGCATCATATGAAGAGAACAGCTCAGTTGCAAAAAAAGAGGTGAGTTGATTGAGTTTTCCCATTTTAGAGTTTTGTTCATGAATATAGAGTTTACAGCCGCTTGTCATAATGGCAGCAAACGTTGCAGGAGCAGCAGAATATCCTCCAACTGAGATGACCTTATTAATATTTTTATCTTCAAACATGTCGTTACATTCAAAAGAGAGTCTGATGATATTGATTAAAGATTTGATTTTCCCAAAAAATCCTTTGTTCACAACACCATACGAATCTAAAAAGATGGCTTTTTTCAGTTTTCGGTTGTGTGGACCAAACCACTCTTTATCTTGCCCATTTTTTGAGCCAATATAAGTCGCTTTCAAGCCTCTTTCATACAGTTCATTAATAAATGCTTCTGCTACTTTTAAATGTCCGCCTGTTCCACCACCCGTGATGACAATATTATCTATTTTCATGTAATCCCTTATTTTAGATTCACTGTTCGACTGATGGATAACACCAATCCCACGGCTATGGATACACTTAATAGCGCACTTCCCCCATAACTTAAAAAGGGTACAGCAATCCCTTTAATTGGAATCATACCCGATATTCCATATGAGTTGATTAAAAATGAAAATATAATCATTAAGCCTATTCCCAAGGTAAACAGATGATCAATTTGATTGGTACAACGTCTGCTGATACGTAAAATTCGAAACACCACAAAACCGATGAGTGAAACAATCAAAGCAAACCCAATAAAACCTAACTCTTCCGTGATACCTGCTAATACAAAGTCCGTGTGTACTTCTGATAAAAAACCCAATTTAATCGAACCTTCCCCCAAACCTGTACCACTTAACCCCCCATTGTAAATGGCATTGAGTGAATGCGAAACTTGGTATGGTTCAGGAAACTCTTTGATACGTAACTCATTGGCAATGGCGGTGGGTAAAAAGGATAAAATACTGTCTTGCACCATACTCCACCAACTTTGTATTCGAACAATTCTGTGAGGTGCTGCTAAAATCAAACCCACAAAAGCAATGATACCTGCAAACCCTAAAGAGAGGAAAAACTTCATACTTCGATTGGCAAACATCAATAGAATAAATAAAATCGCCCCCATCAGTACCACTTGCCCCAAATCTTTTTGCATAAATGCCACAATGAATACCACCACTAAAAATGCTCCAAAATATGGAAGTACGAGCAACATCTCATCTTTCCACTTCATTTTTGTAGGTTGGTCATACACACGACGGTTAAAACTCCAAGCTAAAAAATAGATAAACCCTATTTTAAAAAACTCTACGGGAGAAAGAGAGAAACCAGGCAGTCGTATCCAACGATTTGCTCCACCTGAAGCAGTTACTAAAGAACTTGGCAGAAATGGCATGATAATCATAATTAAGAAAAAAAGTATGAAAAATGCCATACTAATCGGCTTTACCCATTTGGTTGGGTCAAACTGTGCCATGATCCACATGATCAATATAGAGAGCAATCCCACAAATGCTTGACGCAAGAAAAAATGAAAATTGCTGTAATCAAAATAAATTACCGTATACACAGAAAGTGAATAAGAAAAAAGTATGCTAATTAGGATTAAAATAGAAGCTGCTATAAACAAATAGTAATCGGGTTGTAACAGCGTGGTTGTTTTTGATTTAATACTTTTTTTGGTAGAATTCATTTGCTTATTATATTATATTATGGATAAATATGTCTTCAAATCAAACAAATAATTTAGAAAATATCACGAAAACAAAAAAAATAGCCATTCTCTTTTTCTTTCTCATTTTTTTACTTGTTTTACTCATTATTTCAGTCTTTAACTCCACTAAAAAACAGCGACGCCTACCCTCATTGGAGACCACAAAAAAAGAGTTGGCCGTACGTGGCGATATTATCAGCAGTGATAATTTTAAAATCGCTTCATCTAAAAAGCTCTATAAGGCCTCTATTGATACACGATTTTTAAATGAAGATAAAAAAGAACTCTTTATTAATCTCTTTTCTATTTACAGCGATATTCCAAAAGCCAAAATTAAAAAGAAGGTTTACGACTCCTTAAAACACCCTGGCAGTTTGGTATTGTCATATAACATTGATTCACGATCTGCAAAAAATCTTAAAGAGCTCAGCTATAAACTTCGACGACTGGATGTCTTTAAAGCCATCAAAATCAATGGCAATAAAATCCTTCAAGGTTTAGATATCATCGAAAGTGGTGAAAAACGTATCAACTCATACCAAAACTCATTAACACCTGTTGTGGGATATATCAGAAAATATGAAAGCAACAATGAGAAAACAAGAGTAACTGGGATAAAAGGTTTAGAGAGCAGCTACAATGCCATTTTAAACAGTTCAAAAGATGGCATTCTAAAAGGAGAACGTGATGTGCTTTCTTACATCTCTTTTAATAAAAATTCTATCATTAAAAACAGAGAAGATGGTGCTTCCATTGTATTAAATATCCCTTTAAAACTGCAAAAAACCATTGAAATGCAACTTGATTATTATAAAGAAAAATTCACTGCCGATGAGATTATGGTATCGATTATGGAGAGTGACACCGGTAAAATTTTAAGCTTGGCCACATCCAATCGATTCAATCCAGAAGACATTAAAAAAGAGGAGATTCCTTACTTAAAAGTCAATGCTGTTGAGTACGCATTTGAGCCAGGTTCGATCATTAAACCTGTTGCCTTAGCGATGGTCTTGGATAAAGATCGTGCAAAAAAGAATGAACTTCTTTTTGCTTTTAACAAAGGAAGCAAAAACTCAAAAGGAGAGTTCCCCCGTGGGCGATACAAACTGGGGAGATACTCGATTAAAGATGATCACCGCTTTACGAAAAATTATCTGACACTCGATGATGTGATTGTCTATTCAAGCAACATTGGAATTTTACAACTCGTGCAACGTCTCTCAGGAGAAGAGTTTTCTGATGGCATGAAGTCTTTTGGATTTACTGAAAAAACAGGGATTGATTTGACCAATGAAAAAACAGGCTATATTCCTGAAGTCTACAAATTTAAAGCAGGTGAAGATAAGCAAGAGGACAACGTCTTTAAAGCCACGGTCTCTTATGGTCAAGGGATGACCTCTACTTTCATGCAAGCTATAAGAGCCTACAGTGTCTTTAACAACCAAGGAAACATGACTACTCCTAAACTGGTCTCACATGTTTTAACATCAGATAATGAAAAACTTTTTTTCAATCCTCAACCTACAAAACGCGTCATCTCTGAAAAAACTGCTAAAACCATTAAGCGTATGCTCATTCAAACGGTGAAAGAAGGTACGGGAGAAAATGCTGCTGTAGCTGGCTTAGAAATTGGTGGGAAAACAGGAACAGCACAAATTGCCGATAAGGGACGTTATCAAAAAAAATATATCTCCTCTTTCTTTGGTTTTGCCAATGATAAAGAGCACAAATACACTATTGGTGTAACCGTTGTCAACCCCAGTGCCAGTGGAAAATATTGGTACTACTTATACGCTTCTCAATCTGCGGTTCCTGTATTTAAAAAAGTGATTGAAAGCTTAGTTAAACTCGATTACCTCAAACCCCAACTTGATGAGCATCAATAAAAAATCACATATAATGGTGTATTATAAAAAAGTATTAATAGAAAATATGTATAATTCCACCAAGAAAATACAAAAGGAATTAAAATGTTTGGATTTAAAAAAGAGTTAAAAGAGTATAACTTACCCTCTGAAGAGCTCAATAGATTTCAATATGCAAAAATTACAACTGAAAATGGAACCATTTGGATTAAACTCTTTCCAGAGTCAACCCCCATTGCTGTTTCAAACTTTGCAACATTAGCAAAAGATGGTTTTTATGATGGCTTAAAATTTCACCGAGTTATTGCTGGGTTTATGGCACAAGGTGGATGTCCAGATGGTACAGGTATGGGTGGGCCAGGTTGGTCAATTGCTTGTGAAACCAATGCCGACAAACAAGTGCATAACAGAGGAAGCCTCTCTATGGCTCATGCAGGACCAAACACAGGTGGAAGCCAATTCTTTATCTGTTTTGTACCAACGCCACACTTAGATGGTCACCACACAGTATTTGGTGGTATAGAAGAGGATGACAAAGAGAGTTTTATTGCATTAGATGCCATTGCACAAAACGACAAAATCGTCTCTATTGAAATTTTAGAAACAAGAGATGACAACTAACTTACTTCTTTTTATTCATATCATCGCTGCTGCCACTTGGGTTGGTGGCAGCATGTTGTTGTTTGGTATGGGAATATATTTTAAAGATCCAAAAATCCAAAAAACCATTTATACACACATTGGTCCTTTTTATGGTTATTTCCAACTTATCTGGATAACATTACTTCTCATTACTGGACTTTTACTACTTACACAACACGGTATCTCTTCTGTTTTATTCAATGAGGCATTTATACAAAGTGATTTGGGCATGCTTTTGTATCAAAAACTCTTTTTGGTTGTTATTGTTATTATTGCAACCATTGTTCACATGTTTATTGCTTTAAAAAGGCACAATCAAGAACGCACACAAAAAGAGAAAATCATTTCACGCATTTCATCGATGCTGATTTTTATTCTAAATTTTTTTATCATTTGGTATGCAATAAATATTGCTGACTATTTTTAAGATATGAACTATTTGCCATAATGGCAAATAGTTTATTTAAGTTTTTTAAGTATTTCAATAAGCTCAGAGGAGACTTCAATCAAAGTTTCTGTTGCTGTGGCTGTCTCGCGAGATTGAACCCCACTCTCTTCAGCACTGTTTGAAACATCTTTCATTGTATTGGTGATTTCATTCACCCCTTGACTTGTCTCCAATGCAGTACTGGCCAAATCATTCGAGATATTTTGTTGTTCCTCTATAGAACTTGAAATTTGTCCTGACATGGTTGTAATTTCTGCAATCGTGCTGTCAATTTTATTGATTGAACCCAATGAATCTTTCACCAATGATTGAATAAGTTCAATTGCGGCTGTGATCTGTTTGGCTGCTTCATCTGATCGTGTTGCAAGATTTCGAACCTCTTGTGCAACCACAGCAAACCCTTTTCCAGCTTCACCTGCTGTGGCTGCTTCCACCGCTGCATTCAGCGATAAAATATTGGTTTGAAATGCAATTTGCGTGATCACATTAATGGTATCACCAATCTTTTCTGATTCATTATTCAATCTGGTCATCGCTTCAGTTGTAATTTGTGATTGTTCTTGAGCCTCTTTGGCTACTTTTTCACCTTGTGAGGAAGCAGATGCAATACTGCCAATAGAACTCACCATGGCTTCAATTTTTTCAGATAATGCAGAAACCGCTTCATTCATCTGCGTAATTGAAACAGTGATTTCTTGAGAACCATGCATGGTTACTTCTGCCCCTTTGGACATTGAAGTTGATGCCGTTGATAAATTATCCAATGATTGCGTAAGTGTGTGCACTTTCTTATCAATATCAAAAATCAAGTTTTTTCGTTCTGTAATATCCGTTGCATATTTCACAACTTTAAAGGGTTTATTGTCAATATCAAAAATAGGATTATACGTTGCTTGTATCCAAACTCTCTCGCCATTTTTTCCTAAACGTAAATATTCTCCTGAATCAAACTCACCACGATTTAATTTTTTCCAAAACTCTTTGTACTCATTTGAATTGACATACGTATTTTCACAAAAAATTTGATGATGTTTTCCCATCACATCTTTAAGTTCATAATGCAAGGTATTTAAAAAATTATCATTGGCTGTAATAATCGTACCATCCATATTAAATTCAATGACTGCTTGAGATTTACTGATCGCTTGAAGTTGGCCTTCATAATCAAGTGATTCTAACTTCTTTTCAGTAATATCTTGTGCAAATTTCACAACTTTTATTACTTTACCACTGCTGTTTTTTATTGGAATATACGAAGCTTGAATATAAATGGATTTACCATCTTTACGGATTCTACGAAATTCAGATGTATTTGTCTGACCTTTGTTTAATGAAGTCCAAAACTCTTCATACTCTTGTGTATTCACATATGTTTTATCGCAAAATATACGATGATGTTGACCAACAAATTCACTTTTATTGTCATATCCTAAAGCTTCAACAAAATTTTGATTAGCATCTAATATCGTACCACTGTTTGAAAATGAAATCACAGCATAATTCATATCTAATGCATGTAATTTTGCTTCATCTTCCTGATTATTCTTTTTAAACCAACTCATAAACGAACTCTCCTAAATAGTCTCTATAAACAATTATTATATTATAATATTTACGCTTCTCAGGTGAATTGTCTCATAATTTTTAGAATATGTATATGATGTGACTTTTAAATAACTAATATATGTTAAAAATAATAAAATTGATGTTGTAATGAAAGAAAAGAGAGATAAAAAAGGCCTAGGGTTAAACATCTGATGATGTCTAAAACTAAGCCTGTAAATAAAATTTGTCCCTGAAAAAGATGCAAATCTTTTTTAGCACAAATACTCAAAGCTGGCAGCGGCTTACGTTTCCACACCTGAAAGGTGCAGTATTATCAGCGATGAAGTGCTTGACTTCCAGGTTCGGAATGGAGCTGGGTATTTCCACTTCTCTATAGCCACCAGCA